>JBMTLP010000067.1:0-10665 GCA_049433245.1 Pirellulales bacterium | reverse complement strand
GGAGAAGGCGCACGCACGCCGCGGCGTCCTCCCCATCGGCCGCCTCGGCGCGGGTTGCGATATCCAGATCGACGACCCCCATCTCGCTAGCCATCACGCAACGCTCCACCAAACCGCTCCTGGCAGTTGGCGAATCAAGGCGGAAGAGAGCGTGAACGGCACCTTGGTCAGCCTGAAGAAAGTCCGGCTGACCGAGCACTGCTTTTTCCGCTGCGGAGAGCAACTGTTCCGATTTGTTCTTCCTTAGGAACACTCGCACAAAGGCCCGGCCCTCTTTCGAGGAACCGTCGAACGCGCTACCAAAAGCGCTACCAAAGAGTCGCCAGACAACGCTTCATAGATATTTCAGCGTCCGGCGATCGACCCTGAAAACGCGCATCCGCGCGACAACTGCAGCGTATCGTCACTCTTTGTCCGGACTCATAATCCCTTGGTCGTGTGTTCGATTCACACCGGGCCTAGTTGTTTTTGATGATTTTTCGAAGAGGGCCACGTGCCGAACCCATTCCGACCACATAACTCTCGCCTAACCAGTGGCGTTGGGGCGTGAAGGGCAGCGGCGACAGTTCTACCTGCTAACGCAGCTCAGCGACGCCAATCTCCAAGCCCACCCGGTTTAGTAAGAACTTGCGTTTCACATGCAGTCAGAGGCGCCAGAGGCGGTTGACCTGACTCAAGAGTCAGCACCCGCACGCGCGGCCTACGGAGTCGACCAGCAGCCAACAGCACAGTTTGTTCGCAACTGCCTCATTGCTCGACGGCTTGACGAACGAGGCGTGCGTCGTGCACTCGATGCCGATGGTGGGCAGTTTAAAGAGACTCGGGATGCTCATGAGAGTGTTGAAAGGCACAGCGGCCAGCATGAGGGCGAGACAGACCAGCCGATTGCTGCCCTGCTGACGGATCATACGCGGCGGGGACTGCTGGAAAGCACGCTCGTGGTGTGGGGCGGAGAGTTTTGCTTTGAAGCGGTCAAAAACTGAATGCACGTGCCCGACCTGTGCGCCACGATTCTGCACTGCATGGGCCTTGGCCACACTCGGCTGACCGATGTCTACGGCCGCGTGATTCGTGAGATCATCGCTGAATAACGAATGAGGTGCCTTGCGGCCGGCAGAACCGAATCGGAATCCGTCTTGCTTTTCCCGGTTGTGGCTTGGAAAATTCATTATGGGCGATGGTCGGCAGGTTCCGTGAGCGGGCGTCTGCGTGAAAACGTTGAAGAAAACCGTCGTGATGGCTCTCGTCATCGCTGTATTTGCAGCGGGCGGAGGTGGTTTACCTCGGGTCATCGCAGGTGATCCTGATCATCCATTCGTTGGCGATGCTCCTCGTGTGACGGTGATGATCGCTGGGGCTTCCTGCTGCGGCGATGGAGGTAGTTGCTGCTGCCGTGCTGAAAGTTTGCCCATGCCGCCTGCCGTCCCTGCGAAGGCATGCTGCAGCGACGCTGATGCCATTCACGTTGCAGCGGCGATAGGTGATGCGGATCCGCTGCCACAAAGCGGTTCGTCCGACTCTCCCTTTTGCAGTTGCAATACTGAGCAGCAGCTTCCGTTGGAAGGCACGATGCCCTTTGGCTCTCCTGCCGCACCAACGGATTTCGACGTCCACCGCTGCGTGACTATTGAAAACCGAGTTGCCAGCGACGAACTGTTGCTTGCGACCACTCCTGGCAGCGTGCCGATGGCCGCTGCTCCTTTGCCGCTGCCAGTCTTGCTGCAGCTGGCCACGCTGTGCTGCTGGCGAGCGTGAACCGAATGCTCTCTGTGTGATGCTGCGCGCTCTTGTGGCGAGCGACGGATGAGTTCGGTCTCCTGTCGCTTGACCAGGCTGTGGCGTCATCCCCTCTCCGACTGATGTCCCCAAGGCGAAACCTCGTCTTTGACTGCCCAAGGGGTGGCTGACGAGGCGTGCCGCCGTTCAAGCTCGCACGAGGAACGTCATGGAATCCAAGCCACTTTCTTTTTCCCTTTCCGCTGACGCCGCATCGCCCGGTGGAGATGTCACTGAAAAGTCACATCAGCCAATGCAACGTACGAATGCTGGCTGGTGGCTCAAGCTGGTGCTGCAGCCGCTCTTCTTTCTGGGCTTTGTCGTCGCGGGCTTTGCAACACTTGGCGTGGTGCAGCGGCTTGGCTGGCTGAGCGGGGGTGCGAGCGTCTCTTCGAATGGCATGGGAGGTGAGGCCACGGCCACGTCCTACATCTGCCCGATGATGTGCACGCCTCCGAGCCCTTCACCGGGACGCTGTCCTGTGTGTGGCATGGAACTGGTGCCCGCAGCTGCGGGGGGTGGGCGTGGCGACGGGCACTCGGTGACGATCGAGGCGACAGCTCGCCGTGTGGCTGGCATCGAGACAGTGGCGGCGAGGGCTCTCCCGCAGATGCAGCAGGTTCGGAGCGTCGGCCGGCTGGACCATGACGAGGGGGGTATGAAGTCATTGACGGCTTATGTTGATGGCCGGATCGAGCGGCTCTTCGCGGACTACACCGGGGTGAATGTCGCCGCCGGCGATACCTTGGCGGTGCTGTATTCACCCACGCTCTACTCCGCACAGACCGAGCTACTGCTGGCCCGTAAGGCGCTCGTCGACGGTGGTGCAGCCTCACTTTCCCGTGTGGCAGATGCCAACGCCAGGCTTTACACCAGCAGCCGACAACGGCTGATCGAGATGGGTGTGACCGCTCCGCAGATTGATGCTCTTGAGCAGGCGGGCACAGCAGACAGCCGACTGAATCTGATTGCTCCCATCAGCGGCACGGTGATCACCAAGAGGGCCGTTGAGGGACAGTATGTCAGCGAAGGCGATGTGATCTACCAACTCGCTGACCTCTCTTCGCTGTGGCTCATGCTCGATCTGTTTCCGGAGGATGCTGCCCTGGTGCACTACGGTGCGCGGGTCGAAGCTGAGGTCCAGTCTCTTCCCGGTGAGATGTTCGCTGGCCGTGTGTCGTTCGTCGACCCTGTAGTTGATCCGCAGACGCAGACGGTAGGAGTGCGGGTGGTGATACCCAACTCCGACGGCAGGCTGCGGCTTGGTGACTACGCCAAAGCCACGATTCAGTTACAGCTTGGGGAGCACGGCCGCCGCTACGATCCGGATCTCGCTGGCCGCTGGATCAGTCCACGGCACCCTCAGGTGATTGCAGACGCTCCGGGCAGCTGCCCGATCTGTGGGGTACCGCTCGTGCCTGCGTCGTCACTTGGATTCACCGACGATCCTTCAGTGATTCCAGAAGTGGTTGTCATTCCCCGCGATGCGGTGCTGATGGCTGGCCGGCACAGCGTCGTTTATGTGGAGACCGAGCCTGGTCGATTTGAGCTTCGCCCAGTGTCGCTTGGCGCAACCGTCAACGATCAAGTCGTCGTGCGAGACGGGCTTTCCGAGGGTGAGCAGGTGGCCCGACGCGGCAACTTCTTGATCGACTCACAGATGCAGCTGGTGGGCAACCCATCGCTGATCGATCCTGACCGCTGGGAACCTCCCGCCGCAGCGGTTCAGCCCTCACTGACAACACTGCCCCCGATCGGCACGATGAAACTGGTTGTCGATGACGACGAGAACCCGGCGGATTTAGGTCTGGTTTCACAACCGATGCAGGGAGTGCCTCCTCTGCCGAGCGGACCGATGCGGCTTGCCGTGCCTCAGGATCGCTCGGTACCAGCGGAAGATGAGCAGCCCGAGCCGCTCGTCGGATCGGTACCGGCTGCTCCCGAGCCTCCCCTGATTCCAGCTCTCCCGCCGCCTGCCTCTCCTTTACTGAAGGAGATCCGGCCGTGATCAACTCGGTTCTGAAATTCTGCCTTCGCGAACGCCTGATCGTGCTGCTTGCCGCGGTAGGCATCGCTGCCTACGGCTGGCATGCGATGCAAACGGTGCCCCTCGATGCAATACCAGACGTCGGTGAGAACCAGGTGATCGTCCTCACCGAGTGGCCGGGGCGATCACCGAAAGACATGGAGGATCAGGTTACCTATCCGCTTTCAGTTGCGTTTCAGGCAGTGCCCGGGGCAAAGAGCGTGCGCGGCCGCAGCATGTTTGGATTTAGCTTCGTGCAGGTGACGTTTGCTGACAGCGTTGACTTCTACTGGGCCCGTTCACGAGTGGCAGAGCAGCTCTCGACGGTATCGGGAACACTGCCGGATGGCGTGGTGCCGCAGCTGGCTCCCGATGCGACGGCACTCGGCCAGGTCCTGCTCTACGTGCTGGAGCCAGACGGACCAACCGACCTCGCGGAGCTACGGTCGCGTCAGGATTTCTTCATCCGCTACGCCCTGGAATCCGTTGAGGGCGTCGCCGAGGTCGCTTCGATTGGCGGGTATGTGCGGGAATACCAGGTGGAGGTGGATCCAGACGAACTGCGGTATCACGCCGTACCGCTGTCGAAGGTGATTGGAGCGGTCCGCGAGGCGAATATCGACGTCGGCGCGAAGACCGTGGAGAGCGGCGGCATGGAGTTCATCGTCCGCGGCCGCGGGTTCATCGGTTCGGATCGAACGGAGGCCGAGACGATTGAGCAGATTGAGCAGACCGTGATCGCTACCCGCGACGGCATCCCGCTCCGTGTTCGGGATGTGGCGACTGTGCAAGAGGGTCCGGCATTCCGCCGTGGTGCCCTCGACCTCAATGGTCACGAGGCCGTCGGCGGTGTGGTGATCATGCGGTATGGAGCCAATCCGCGGAATGTGATCCAGCGAGTTAAGGAGAAGATCGCTTCTCTCGAGCCAGAGCTCGATGGCCTTCGGATTGTGCCGGTCTACGACCGCACAGGCTTGATCGATGAGACGATTCACACGCTCAGTGAAGCGCTTGTTGAAGAGACCGCCATCACCATCGTGGTTGTGGTGCTGTTTCTGCTGCACGTCCAGTCGAGCCTGGTGATTGCCGTCACGCTTCCTCTGGCAGTGCTGATGGCCTTTGCGGCCATGAAACTCTTCGGCGTAGATGCCAACATCATGTCGCTAGCAGGCATTGCGATTGCGATCGGCACGATGGTCGATATGGGCATCATCGTTTTAGAGAACGTCTACGATGCTCTGGCGGAGTTTGAGAGACACTCGGCAGCCAAAGAAGCGCGTGTTTCTCCAGCGCAGCGGCTTGCCGTGATTCAGCGAGCAGCAAGCGAGGTGGTGCCGGCGGTGATGACAGCGGTGACGACGACCGTTGTCAGCTTCCTGCCGGTGTTTTTCCTCACGGGCCGTGATGCCAAACTCTTCACTCCGCTGGCCTGGACGAAAACCTTTGCCTTAGTGGCCAGCCTGATCGTAGCGGTAACCATTGTGCCGGCACTGGCCCGCACCTTCTTACGAAACCCCTCAAGATCACGGCTAAGAGGTCTTCTCGGTGCCTGTCTTGTTGGTCTCGGAGGGGCACTGCTGGCAGGTGCTCTCTGGGGAGACTGGCTCACAACCCACGGCTGGCCACGCATCCCGATGGCCCTGGTCGCCGGGGCAGCAGGTAGCCTGCTTGGCTGGCGACTTGCACGAGAACGGCTCACTCCGATGGATGCCAACCCGGCCAGCCGCCTGACCCGCTGGCTTTACGCCGGCAGGCTAAGGCTCGCGCTAAACCACAAGGCGGCCATGCTTTCTTTGCCAGTGATGATCTTCGTGCTGGGCTTAGGGGCCTGGATCGGTCTGCCAACGGTGCTGAAGCCTGTGGAATGGCTGGCAAGACGATGTGGTGCCGAACTCAACGACTTGCCAGGCTACGTCGATGCCAAGCACATCTTCACTGGCCTGCCGAGCGATGACTGGATCGCCCTCGATGAGGGCAGCTGGTTCTATATGCCAAGTCTCTATCCCGCTGCGAGTTTCAGCCAGGCGATGCAGGTGTTGCAGACGCAAGACGCATTGATTCGCGAGATTCCCGAAGTCGCGAACGTACTCGGCAAGATCGGCCGTATCGATTCGGCACTTGATCCAGCTCCGGCGGCGATGATTGAGACCTACGTGATGCTCCGGCCTCGCGATGCGTGGCGGCCGGGGGTCACCGCGGCCGACATCTGGAGTGAGATCAACGCCGTCGCCACTCTGCCCGGCGTCACACCGGCATCTCCGTTGCAGCCGATTGAAGGTCGAGTCGTCATGCTGCAGGCCGGCATCAAGGCTTCAATGGCTGTGAGGATCTACGGTGATTCCCTTGATGGCCTTTCTGAGGCCAGCCAGGCAGTGGCCGAACTGCTCCGTCGCACACCCGCAGTGAATGCGGGCACGGTGAATCCTGACATTGTGATGGGGAAGCCGTACTGCGAGTTCGAGGTCGATCGTGAAGAAGCGGCTCGCTACGGCATGACCACGAGGATGGTCAATGAGATCGTCGCTGCAGGCCTGGGAGGACTCGCGGTCACCACGACCGTGGAGGGCCGCGAGCGGTATCCAATCCAAGTTCGCTTTGCACGTGATGTCCGTGAAAAGATCGAAGACTTGCCAAGGATTCCAGTCGTCACACCAGCGGGAGAAGTGGTGCCGCTGGAGCGACTCGCACGCGTGACGACAACGTGGGGTCCTGGCTCGATCAGCAGTGAAAACTCACGGCTGGTTGCGCATGTGATGTTCAGCCCAGCGGGCAGCGGGGCTCTCGAAACCGTTGCGGCGGTTGAGAAGAGTCTGAGCGCTGCGCGGGCGGACGGCAGTCTTGCTCTGCCGGAGGGCAGCTTCGAGCTTGAGATGGTGGGTTCGTTTCAAAACCAGGTGGAAGCCAACCAACGTCTGATGTGGATTCTCCCGTCGGTGTTCTTGATCAACCTTCTGCTGCACTATCTGCACTTCCGCAACCTGCCGGTGTCGCTCGTGGTTTTCTCCGGGATTCCCATCGCCTGCGCCGGTGGCATGCTCGCCATTGCCTTCAATGGGATCGAACTCAACACGGCCGTGTGGGTGGGCTTCATTGCCTTGGCTGGGCTTGCAGCCGATGACGGCATTGTGATGGCGAGCTTCATTCATGAGCGTCTTCGAGGCCGCGGGTTGATGACGATCGCCGAACTCCGTGAGGAGGTCTACCAAGCCGGGCTCAAGCGGATTAGGCCCTGCGTGATGACCACGATCACTACGCTTGCCGCCCTGCTGCCCGTTTTGCTTTCCACTGGCCGCGGGAGCGATGTGGCGCGGGCCATGGCCTGGCCCGTGTTTGGCGGCATGCTGATTGAGCCGTTTACCACGTTTGTGGTGCCCACGATTTACTGCGGATATCTCGAACTTCGCGTTCGCCGTGGGCTTCCTGTCGGGGAGGCCACTCCGGACGAGATAAGCCTTGAGCCACTTGCCTCAAGCCCCTATCTTTCTCCGCCGGGCGGTCTGGCGGAGCCATCGGTTTTGTAGCCCTTTCGCTTCGTTTCTCTGGGAGACCATGACATGAAACGCCCCGTTGCAATCCTGTTTCTCGCTGCCTATGGGCTTTCTGCGACCGCCTTGGCTTGGGCCGCGGAGCCGCGCGCGCCAGAGCAGCTCCATGCTGCAGTCCAGGCGATCTGCCCCGTTTCGGGAGTGGAACTTGGCGAGCACGGCCCGCCGGTACGGGTGGTGGTGGGCGATCAGGACCAGGAACTGTTTCTCTGCTGCAAAGCCTGCCTGAACAAGCAGATCAACCCTGAACACTGGGCCACCATTCATACCAACACGTTTCAGGCCCAGCACCGCTGCCCAGTCATGAAGAATCCACTTCCTGCTGATGCGAGCTGGCAGATCGTCAATGGTCGCGTGGTGTTTGTCTGCTGCCCGCCCTGTCTCGACAAGATTGCCAAGTCGCCGGAATCCCATCTCGACCTTGTCGATTCGTTTTATGCCGAGTCGCTCGCGAAGAAGGCACAGGAGTGAGCCGAGTTGGCTCTGATGCGAACAGCCATGCGCGAACAGGCTGCTCAAGAGAATGCAGACGCGAACCTTCCGGCCTTGCGTCGGAGCGTGTGGCTGTGTGTGTGCACGTTCCTGACGGTGATGTGTGGCTGTCGCAGCGATGGCTGGGGCGGTGGCGACGTTGCTCGCTTAGCCGGTGACCTGCCAATGCCGAGGGAGCATGTCGTGGCGGTCCGCGATGCCCCGAAGGACGAGATGCTGCTCGCAGATCCAGCCCTCGAAGGACCGCATGCAGTCGAGGAGTACGTCGACGTTGCCTTGGCCAACAATCCTGATGTGCAGGCAGCGCGCCAGGAGGTGGCGGCTCGGAGCTCCAGGGTGACGGTCGCCACCAGTCTGCCTGACCCGAATCTCACCACGGTCGCCCAGCCTGCCCCCGTGCAGACCGCCGCAGGTGAGTTCCAGTTCATCCTCAATGCGAATCAGAAGTTTCCTTGGTTTGGGAAGCTCGATGCCCGTGGTGCAGTGGCTCAGGCCGAGGTCGAATCGGCGCGTGCAGAGTTGGTCGCCGCCACACTGGCGACGGCAGCCGGCGTGAAGAAGGTGTATTACGAACTCTTCTATGTTCAGCGGGCGATCCAAGCAACGCAGGAAGAGCGGGATCTGCTGGTGCAGCTGCGGGACGTGGCCGACACGCGGTATCAAACCGGTCAGACGAGCCTGCAGGATGTCTTGCGGGCGGACCTTGAGATTTCCGGTGTCGACAACAGTCTGATCGACCTGCGGCAGCGAAAGATCACCGAGCAAGCACGTCTCGCTCGGCTACTGAATGTTCCACCGCAGACCAAGATGGAGGCCGTAGCGGAGCTTTCTCCAGCGGCCCTCAGCGATAATCTTGCGACTCTTCAAAGCCGGGCCATGGCCGCTCGTCCGGAACTCCACGAAGCGCTGGCTCGCGTAACCCGCGATCGGCGCGCGGTCAATCTTGCGCGGCTCGACTACCGCCCAGATGTGACGCTGGGCTTCGCCTGGATCGATGTGGCCGATGCCGGCTTGGCTCCAAGCTCGAATGGCCAGGATGCGGTGTTGCTCACAGCCGGTGTGAATCTGCCAATCTACCGGCGGCGGCTTGATGCGCAGGTAAAATCCGCGGAGGCTGGCGCGATGGCATCAGCCCGGCGGTATGACGCCCTGCGGGCGGCGACGCTCGAGGAGGTAACCGAACTCGTGAGCACTGCCGCAAGCCGCGAGGAGATGCTGCGGCTGTTCGACACAGACATCCTCCCCAAGGCTCGGCAGACGCTCGAGGTGTCGATCGAGGCCTACAACGTCGGCGAGGTGGACTTCCTGCAGCTGCTCGACAACTGGCGGCAGGTACTGCGGTACGACCTGGGGCGGCACCGGCTTGAGGCTGATCTGAGGCAGGCGCTCGCAGGTCTTGAGCAGGCGGTGGGAGGCTGGAGCTTCTCTGCGTCTGTGACGCCAGCAGCAGCCGAAGTCATCGCTCCGGAAACGTCCTCTGAGAACGCAGACGTCGATGTCACGCCGAGAGCGGCGGCGGTGCCCGATCTCGGGCCAGACGCTGGGCCTGTTTCCGAGCCACTTCCGAGCCCCACGGCTCGCCCTGTCAACCCGCTGCCTGCGGATGACTGATCCCGATCCTCGCACGTCCACGCTCGACCAGATCACGATCTATCGCGCGAAGAGCCTCGACAGGATTGAGGTTGTGGCCTGCTTTGGAAAAGCTGATCCAGTCGATATGAAGGCCTGCCGCCCTTGTGGCAAGGAGGCTTTCGATGACGAAGAGACGACGGAAGAAGCACAGGTCAGAAGAAGTTTTCGCAAAGCTGCGAGTCGCAGACGCGATGCTAAATGCTGCCAAGGAGTTGGCGGTGGTGTTGCAGACGCTCGAGATCACCGAGGCCACACTGGCTCGCTGGTAAAAGCAGTACGGCGAGATGAAGTGCGAGGATGCCAAGCGGCTGGTTGCAGACCTGTCCTTAGACAACCAGATGCTCAAGCACGTCGCAGAGCGAAACTGGTAAGCCCTTCCCGCAAGCGAGCGGCGGTCGTCAAACTTCGGAAGAAGGTCGGCGTCTCCGAGCGAAGGGCGTGCAGAGTTGCCGATCAGCCACGGAGAAGTCAGCGATCTGCTCTGCACTGCGTCGCTTCTTCATCCGAGAACCCTTTCCAGCCCCTCTCAGGGCACGAGAATCCCTCACCAGACCTGGGTCGGGATGTGAGGAGGGGGTCACTTGGTAAAGCAAGCCTCACCCGATCCGGCTCATCACGACGTGAGGCCCGGATCAAGTGGACGAATCCGACTGGCAACCCAGAGGCTCATGACCGTCGCCCCCGCCGCGAGCATGCCAACCGTGCCGAAGTTGCGGAGTGGCTCGCCCGTGCCACCTTCGAGCATCATGCCGCCAAGAGCTGTGCCAAGGCCGCAGGCCACATGCTGCACGGCGGAGTTGGCCGACATGAAGCTGCCGCGAAACTTGGGCTCAATGCTCGACATGATCAGCGACATCGCCCCAACCATTCTCCCCGCGTTCGCTGCCATCAGTACCGCCGTCACGGAAGCCGCAACGCCAAGCCCCACCGCCCCGAGTTGGGTCACGATCAACATCATCAGCGCCGAGATGGGGGAGACGCAGAGAAACACCCGGAGCCCACCGAATCGGTCCACGGCCCATCCAGTGAGCGGCGTGCTCACAAGTGCTAGCAGTCCTCCAGCGACATAGATCGTGGCGAGCTGGCCCTCCGTCAAGCCTACGTTCGCCACAAACGAAACGCTGATATAGGGGATGACCGAAAAGCCACCGACCATCATCAGCCCGATCAAAGAGAAGGCGCGGTGATGAGCGG
>JBMTLP010000066.1:0-10675 GCA_049433245.1 Pirellulales bacterium | reverse complement strand
CCACGGTCGCCTGCTCGCCAGCCGCCTTGAGGATCCGCACGATGGTGCCAGAAGCGGGTGCCGGCAACTCAACGGTCGCCTTATCACTCTCGATCTCAACCACCGTCTCGTCGAGTTTGACGGTGTCGCCCTCCTTCTTCTTCCAGGGACCGATCTGAACCTCGGTGTTCGACTCCCCAACCTCTGGGACTTTTAGTTCGATAGGCATGGCAGGCACTTTGCGGGTCGGCAGGAATAAAGACAGGCACGCGGAACGCTAACTCTGAAACGCAGCGGTGAGCAGTTCCCGCTGTTCGAGGTCATGACTTCGCTTGGAACCAGTGGCAGGGCTGGCTGCACTCTGCCGACAGACACCCGAAAAGGGGAAGCGATCGAGCAAGCGATCGCCAAAATGGATTCTGACAAAACGCCAGGAGCCCATGTTTTCCGGCTCCTCCTGCACCCACACCGCGGGTGTGCCGGTGGTGTAGCCGCTGAGCGCCTCTTCAAGCGCTCGACGTGGCAGCGGATAGAGTTGCTCCACGCGGACGATCGCCACGTCATGGCGACCATCTTCCTCCCGCCGCTTCTCAAGTTCGTAGGCAACTTTTCCAGAGCAGAGCAGGATCCGCCTGATATCGCGAGCGGCAGCAGAACCGCGATCTGGCAACACCCTCTGAAAACTGCCCTGCACCAACTCCTCCATGGTCGACGTACAGTCGGGGTGCCTCAGGAGGCTCTTGGGCGTCATCACCACCAGCGGCTTTCGCCACACACGCAACACCTGCCGCCGTAGGCAGTGAAACATCTGCGCGGGCGTCGTGGGGGGGACGATCTGGATATTGTCTTTCGCGGCAAGCATGAGGAACCGCTCCAGCCGAGCGCTCGAATGCTCTGGCCCCATCCCTTCAAAACCATGGGGCAGCAACATCACCATTCCCGAGAGCCGGTTCCACTTGTCTTCGGCACTCACGATGAACTGGTCGATCACCACCTGAGCGGCGTTGACGAAGTCGCCAAACTGCGCCTCCCACATCACCAGCCCGTCTGGACAATCGAGGCTGTATCCATACTCGAAGCCGAGGACGCCAGCTTCCGACAAAGGACTGTTGTAAATCTCAACAGGGGCTTGGTCTTCCGAGACGTGCTCGAGCGGACAGTAGGTGTCGTCGGTCACGGCATCGTGAATCACCGCATGGCGATGGCTGAAGGTGCCACGCTGGCTGTCCTGGCCTGAAAGCCGAATCCGCAGCCCCTGTGCAGCAAGGCTCGCCAGGGCCAGCGACTCTGCAGCCGACCAGTCGAGCGGCACCTCACCGCAGATCATCTTCCGACGCTGCTCGAGAAACTTGGCAATCTTGGCGTGCGGTTCAAATCCCTCCGGCAGTTCACAGAGCTTGCCGAAAAGATCCTCGAGCATAGGCCTCGCCACGCCAGTGTCGACATCAGCAGCTTCGGTCTCGCGACCACCAAGGTAGAAGGCCCACACACCAGCAAGTTCGCTGCGGTATTTAAACTCATCACTCTTCGCGACGGAGAGTTCGCGGTCGAGTTTCTCACGGTGTTCGTCCGCGATTCTGTCTGCCTCTTGGCGGGTGAGTTCACCGAGTTTCAGAAGTTTCTCCAGGTAGCTCTCGTGCACGCTCTGCCGACGCTCAATCACCCGATAGAGTGCCGGCTGCGTAAACGCGGGCTCGTCAGCTTCGTTATGTCCGCGGCGGCGGTAGCAGTACATGTCGATCACGACATCCCGCTGAAACTCGCGCCGGAAATCCATGGCCAGCGACACCACCTGAGCCACTGCCTCGGGATCTTCCCCGTTCACATGGAAGATCGGGATCTGCAGCATTTTGGCCACGTCGGTGGCATACACACAGCTTCGCGACTCGCGTGGACCGGTCGTAAACCCAATCTGGTTGTTGACGATCACATGCAGCGCCCCACCCGTCCGGTAGGCATCAAGTTCACTGAGATTCAGCGTTTCCTGGGTAATGCCCTCGCCGGCGAACGCGGCGTCTCCATGCACAAGGATGACCATCCCCTTGTGCCGCTGCAGGTCTCCCGAACGATCCTGCCGAGCCCGCATGCGACCGATCGCCACGGGATTCACAAACTCCAGATGCGAAGGATTGAAGCACAGCGACAGGTGAACACTGCGGCCGTTCGCGGCCTGGTAATCGGTGGAATGCCCCAGGTGGTACTTCACGTCACCACGACCAACATGGAGTTCTGGATCCAGATCGGCAAACTCGCGAAAAATCCGCTGCGGACTCTTGCCCATGATGTTCGCAAGCACATTGAGTCGACCGCGATGGGCCATTGCCAGCACGACATCATCAATCTCGTGCGACGCCGCCCTCTCAATGGCCATCTCGAGCAGAGGAATGAGCGTTTCTGATCCCTCTAGCGAGAAGCTCTTGGCTCCCAGAAACCGCTTCTGAATAAACTCCTCAAACACCGCCGCCGTGGTCATCTGCCTGTAGATCCGCATCTGCTGGCGGCGGTCGAGTTGGATGCGGTTTTCAGTCCCCTCCATACGCACCTGGAGCCACTGCCGCACCCGAAGATCGTCCATGTGCATGAACTGCACGCCGATCGACCGGCAGTAGGTGTTGCGGAGCCGTTTGATGATCTGCCGCAGCGACATCGACTGCGGGCCCTCGATCGTGTCGGTTGAAAAACTGCGATCGAGATCGGCCTCGGTCAGGTGATAGAAGTGCGGGTCGAGTTCCGGAAGCCCGGGCCGGGGGCGCCCGAGCGGATCGATCTCGGCCATAAGATGGCCACGCACCCGATAAGCCCGCACCAACTGGTCGACACGATCCTGCAGAAAGGCCACGCGATCTTCGCCTTGATTTGGCGACGACACAGGCAGCGGAAGTGGCGGCTGCTCGCCGGGCGCAGCGGAGGGCAGTTGAACCTTGCCTCCCGCAATCGCGACGGCATGCCCGGTGGCAATGCCATCGGGTGCCACCTGATCGTCGTCCGGCAGCGGCGTGGCTGGGCGAGCGTGCTGACCGTTGGTGGACTGCAGAGGCGGCGCCACCGAGGCCGAAAGGGAAGCACCCTCCCGCACCTGCGACCAACCACTGCCGTTCACCATCGCACCGAAGAACGCTCGCCAATCGGACGAAAGGCTCGCCGGGTCTTGCTGGTACTGCTCGAAGAGCTCTTCCAAAAAGGCGGCACTCGCGGTGCCTGCCGAATCGATCGTGTCGATACTGCTCACTTCTCAGGTTCCAACACGTCGTCGGCTTGGTGCCGCCAACGCTACATCGCCAACAGCAACCTGCCGGGACTCTCCAAGTAGCCGATGATTTCGTTGAGGAAGCGAGCGGCCATCGCCCCGTCGATCACTCGATGATCGTACGACAGGGAGAGAGGCATCATCATCCTTGGCTCAATCCCATCTTCACAGACCATGGGGAGTTTTCGTGAGCGACCCACCAGGAGGATCGCCACCTCGGGATAGTTGATAATAGGAGTCGAATACGTTCCGCCAACCGCACCGAGATTCGAGATCGTGAACGTACCGCCACGAAGGTCCTCGACCGCATAACTGGCGCTTTTCGCTTTCTCAGCCGTGCTCACAATGGCCCGAGCCACTTGAGGAATCGACATTTCGTCGACGTCGCGGAGCACTGGCACCACCAAGCCGCGGGGCGTATCCACCGCGAGGCCGATGTTGACGTAATCCTTGTAGATCAACTGGCCGTTTTCCATGTCGACCGTGGCGTTGACGCCTGGGTGCTGTCGCAGCGACAGGCTCACCGCCTTGATCACAAACGCCAGCGCCGTGAGCTTGACACCACTTTCGGCGTATTCCTTCGAGCTTGCCTTCCGAAGTCGCTCCAGTTCGGTGACGTCGGCGTCGTCGAAGTTCGTCAGGTGCGGAATCTCTGTGACGCTCCGCACCATGTTGGCGGCAATGGTTCGACGCATCCGCGACATCGCCTCGCGGCGGATCGGCCCCCAGTCATCCCGCTCGCCGGACCCTGCCGACGGCTGACGGGCTCCAACGTTCTTCCCTGCCTCTCGAACCGCTGCGACCACGTCTTCACGCAGGATCCGACCATGCGGACCGGTGCCGGTCACGCGAGCCAAGTCGACGCCCAATTCACGGGCCAGTCGACGCACAGCCGGGCCGGCGGGCTCGAGGACCGCCTCCGGTGCAGACGCGGCATCAGCACGCTCTGCAGCCACGGGTGCGGCTGGCGCAGGCGGAGGTGCCGCGGGCCGGGATGCAGGCGTCGGAGCCTGCGAAACAGGTGCCGCAGGCTGCGGCGCGGGTGCAACTGGGGCGGCGACAGGCGCGGCTGGGGCCGCAGCCGGTGGAGCGGCAGCAGGCGCAGGAGCCGCAGCGGAACCAGCCGCCTCCAGCATCACGAGGGCCTGGCCGACCTGAACGGTGTCTCCCTTCTTCACAAGCACTTCAGCGACTCGCCCGCCTGGCGTGCAAGGCACCTCTATCACCGCTTTGTCGGTTTCCACCTCGAGCAGCGACTGGCCTGGAGTGAGCACGTCGCCCGGAGACACAAACACGCTCACGACGTCGCCCGATGCGATGTTTTCGCCTAAGTCCGGAAGATTAAATGGGGTAGCCATGAACGGACCGTCCTCACCTTTCGTTCTGGTTTCCCGAGCCGCGGACCTCTGGCATCTCGCCAGCAGTTGCTGCTCGGACAGATTTGATCAACTGACGATTCAGGCCAACGCGGGATCGATCTTCTCCGGATCGATACCAAGGTCGCGAATGGCAGCCGTCACGCGATCCATCCCGATCACGCCCTTTTCGGCCAGTCGCCAAAGTGTTCCTACAACGATGCTCTCCGCATCCACTTCAAAGTGGCGTCTCAGAACGCCACGTGTTTCGCTTCGCCCGAAACCGTCGGTCCCCATGGCAAACAGGCCGCCAGGAACCCACGGGTCGAGCTGCTCTGGCACCGCCCGCACATGGTCGCTCGCCGCGACGCACACATCCGTCATGCCATCGAGGCAGCCCTCTAGGTAGCTCTGCTTGGCGGGAGCCTCTGGATGCAGCATGTTCCAGCGACGGCACTCCTGAGCTTCCCGGCGGAGTTCCTTCCAACTCGTGACGCTCCACACATTGCTGGAGACGCCAAAACGCTCCGCGAGCATGTCGGAGGCTCGCAGAACCTCGCGAAGAATGGAACCCGACCCGAAGAGCTGCACGTTGGCAACCGGCGAACCACTCGCGACGGGTGTCTCGCGGAGACGGTACATCCCCTTGAGAATCCCCTCCTCACACCCTTCGGGCATGTGAGGCATCTCGTAGTTTTCGTTGTAGACGGTGATGTAGTAGATCCAGTCTTCGCCCTTGGCATACATCCGCTCAAGGCCGTCGAGCATGATCACCGTCGACTCGTACACAAACGCCGGGTCGTAGGCCCGCACCGTGGGGTAGGCCATGGCGAAGAGGTGGCTGTGACCATCCTGGTGCTGCAGACCTTCGCCATTGAGCGTCGTCCGGCCGGCGGTGCCGCCGATCATGAAGCCCCGTGCTCGGCAGTCAGCAGCGGCCCAGATCAGGTCGCCAATCCGCTGGAAGCCAAACATGGAGTAGTAGATGAACATCGGAATCATCGGCACGCCGTGACTGGCGTACGCGGTGCCCGCCGCCACGAAGCTCGCCATGCTGCCAGCTTCCGTGATGCCTTCCTCAAGAATCTGTCCGTCCTTCGCTTCTCGGTAGTAGAGAAGCTGATCGGAATCGACAGGCTCGTAGAGCTGACCGGTGTGAGCGTAAATCCCGCACTGCTTGAAGAGCGGGTCCATGCCGAACGTTCTCGATTCGTCTGGCACGATCGGCACGATGTACTTGCCGATCGTCTTGTCCTTCAGCAGCGACGCCATGAGCGTCACGACACCCGTCGTGGTCGACACCTCGCGGCCCGCACTCTTGGAAATGAACGAACGGAAGTCGTCGAGTTTCGGCGTTTGCAACTTCGGCTGCTGTGCCGGCCGGCCGGGCACATAGCCGCCGAGAGCTTTCCGTCGCTCGTGGAGATACTTCATCTCTGGCGAGTCTTCGGAAGGACGGTAGAACGGGGCTTCAGCCACTTCGTCGTCCGAGATCGGAATGCCGAATCGCGACCGGAATGCTCGCAGCTCCTCTTCGTTGAGCTTCTTCTGCTGGTGTGTGACGTTCCGTCCTTCGCCCACTTCGCCGAGGCCGTAGCCCTTGACTGTCTTGGCGATGATCACCGTGGGCTTGCCACGACACTGCATGGCAGCAGCGTAGGCCGCATACACCTTCTCGGGGTCGTGGCCACCTCGCTTGAGCTTCTTGAGTTTCTCATCAGAGAGGTGCCCCACCATCTCCAATAGGCGTGGATCGGCGCCGAAGAAATGCTCGCGGATGTAGTCGCCACCCATGACGGTGTACTTCTGGTACTGCCCGTCGATGACTTCGTTCATCCGCTTCACCAGCAGACCTTCGTCGTCTTTATCGAGTAGCGGATCCCAGTCCTCACCCCAGATGACCTTGATCACGTTCCAGCCGGCCCCTCGGAAAACACCCTCGAGTTCCTGGATGATTTTGCCGTTGCCGCGAACCGGCCCGTCGAGCCGCTGCAGGTTGCAGTTGATCACGAACACGAGGTTGTCGAGCTTCTCTCGGGCTGCGAGCGAAATGGCACCGAGCGTCTCAGGCTCATCCGTTTCGCCGTCACCAATGAAGGACCACACGTGCTGCTTGCTCGTGTCCTTGATGCCGCGATCCTGCAGGTACTTGTTAAACCGGGCTTGGTAGATGGCCATGATCGGCCCAAGCCCCATCGACACCGTGGGGAACTCCCAGAACGTGGGCATCAGCCAAGGATGCGGATAACTCGAGAGCCCACCCCCCTCGGCCAACTCCTGTCGGAAGTTTTCCAACTGCTGCTCGGTGAGTCGGCCTTCCACAAAGGCCCGCGAGTAAATGCCGGGGGAAGCATGCCCCTGGAAATACACCTGATCGCCCGAGTAGTCGTCGCCGCGACCGCGGATGAAGTGATTCATCGCCACTTCAACCAGCGTGGCCGACGAGGCGAACGTGGAAATGTGGCCGCCGATGCTCTTGTCTTCGCGGTTGGCCCGCACCACCATCGCCATCGCGTTCCAGCGAATGATGCTCTTGATGCGTCGCTCCAGTTCGCGGTTGCCTGGGAACGCAGGCTGTTTTTCGAGGGGAATGGTGTTGATGTAGGGCGTGGTGGCCGAAAACGGAATGGGCACACCAAGCCGATAGGCTTCCTGCTCGATCGCTTGCAGCAGATACGCCGCGCGATCACCGCCACGACTCTCCATCACATAGCGGAGGGAGTCGAGCCACTCCTTGGTTTCCGAGGGATCGGTGTCCATACCGCTCGTGCCGTCGACAACCTGCGGCTGACCACCGGGAAGAATCGCCATCGGCGCGTGGCCACCGCCTGGAATGTCACCATTTGCCCCTGTTGCGGAGGCTGATGAAACAGGCGCGACCGTGGCGACGCCTGAAACGGCGCCCCGCACAAGGGGACCCTCGGATCCGACGCCGCCCACCCTGTTACTGCTGGACTGGTCGGCTTCCGAACTGGACATTGCATACTCCCGGAGGACGGAGATCTTTCCTTACCCTATTATTCTGACACATTCCCTGAGCGTAAAGACCGACCGCTGCCGCCGGTCACCCACGCACGAGCCTGCCCAGAAATGGGCTTTCTTTCATAAACGACTCAGGAGCGCTGGCGAGGCCGGTAGATCTCGGTGGCAGTTCCGAGTTGGCCTTCAGCGGAGAATCCCACCGTTTCACCCAGAGTGGGATGAGCATGGATCGTGTCGGCGAGGTCGACCGCCGTACACCCCATCTCGATGGCGAGCGTTCCCTCGGCGATCAACTCTCCCGCCCCAGGGCCAACGATGCCGATCCCGAGCACGCGTTCGCTCTCAGGATCAAACAGGATCTTGGTAAGGCCTTCGATGCGACCGAGAGACTGGGCGCGACCGCTGGCAGCCCAGGGATACTTGCTGACCTCAACCGGCACCCCCAACTTGGCCGCCTCGTGCTCAGTGAGCCCAGCCCAGGCGATCTCCGGATCGGTGAACACCACCGCAGGAATCGCCCGGGGCTCAAAGACGGCAGGTTCGCCGTGAATCGCTTCCACCGCAACTTTTCCTTGGTGGCTCGCCCGGTGGGCCAGCATCGGCTCACCGCACACATCGCCAATCGCATAGATCGCAGGATCACTCGTCCGCTGGCTCGCATCCACCCCCACGAAGCCCTTCCCATCCACCGTCACGCCGGTGTTCTCCAGGCCCAGACCATCGGAGTTAGGGCGACGCCCCACGGACACGAGCACGCGTGAAAACGTCTTCACTTCACTGCCGTTTGGCCCTTCGAGCGTGACCGCGATCGCGTCTCCCCGGTCCTCGAGCGCGGCCACCTTGGTGCCGAGCATGATCCGCTCAAAGAGGCCTTCGAGCCGCTTGGCCAGCGGCTTCACGAGATCTCGATCCGCACCGGGCAGCAGTCCGTCGGTCAACTCCACCACCGACACGCGAGAACCGAGTTCCGCGTAGACAGTCCCCATTTCCAGGCCGATGTAGCCGCCACCGATCACCAGCAACGATTCGGGAATCTCTTGCAGTTCCAAGGCCCCCGTGGAATCCATCACCCGCGGCGTGGGCAGGTCGAAGGCAGGAATCCGTGCTGGACGTGAACCACTGGCGAGAATGCAGTGCTCATACTGGATGGTCTCATGGCCGCCGCCGGCCAGCGAAACCTCGAGCGTGTTCGAACCGGAGAACCGAGCGGCCCCCTGAACAATCGTCACATTGCGGCGCTTCGCCAACTGCCCGAGCCCGCCGGTGAGCGTCGAAATCACCTGATCTTTGCGACTGCGGAGCCGGTTCACGTCGATGGCGGGGCTCGCAAAATCGACCCCCCACTCCGCCATTTCACGCGATTCCGAGAGCACCCGACCCACATGCAGGAGCGCTTTGGACGGGATGCAGCCCCGCAGCAAACAGGTACCGCCAAGCCGCTCTTCTCGCTCGACAAGGGTCACCGACATACCCAAATCAGCGGCAAGAAACGCTGCGGCATACCCACCAGGGCCACCGCCAAGCACGACAAGGGGAGACTGCATCACCGATCCTCATGTACACGTGATGCCGGGAAAAGCCGTCTCGATCATCCCGGCGATGCTGTTGTAGGTTCGCTGGAGTATTGCATCAAAGGCGGCTTCAAGCACGCCCCCTTTCTGCTGAGGCGTCTGGCATGCTCTCTTCCCGGTTTCGACTCGACCTGAGGAGTCTGGCCGCGTTTCGCGTCGCCGCCGGATTGATTCTGGCGACCGACGCGGTCCTCCGCTGCCGAGATTTTTGGCTGATGTTTACCCCCGCGGGGATGTTTCCGCACGAGGCCCTGCAGGCCTTTCATCCCTCCCCGGGAAACTGGTCGCTCGCTTATGCGGTGAACGCCGCCTGGTGGGACGCGGCCGTTCTAGGGCTCGAAGGTGTCAGCGGCCTCGTTCTCGCGGCCGGCTATCGCACCCGCCTCGCCACGCTCGTGGCCTGGATTGCCTTGGTGAGCGTGATCCGGCGAACCGCACCCGCGACAAACGCTGGAGATCTCTGGCTGGCCTGCCTCCTGCTGTGGGGCGTGTTTCTTCCCCTCGGATCGACATGGAGTCTCGACGCGAGGCGAGCGTCCCGCGCGACGACCTCGGCCCCCGGCCTGATCCCTTCGGTGGCCTTCACGCTCCAGGTTTTGGTGGTCTATATCGTGGCAGGCCTCGCCAAATGCAATAGGCCCTGGTTCGACGGGACCGCTGTCCGCGATGCCCTCTCCGTTCACGACCACGGCACACCGCTGGGAGCGTGGGTTGCCGAGTTGCCTGGCGTGGCCCCGATCGCTGGCGTGTTGGTGGTGGCCCTGGAACTTGGAGGACCGCTCTTCTTTCTCCTCGCGCCCCTGCCTCAACTACGAGCTGGTTTGGTGCTGGGATTCATCGGATTTCACACTTCGATCTTGGTGTTCATGACAGTGGGACTGTTTGCCCCCATCGGTATCGCGGCCTGGCTCGCCCTGCTCCCGGCAACGTTCTGGGATCGGCTGGGGGCGTGTTCCCAGTCGTCGCCGCCCGAGGTTGCGAGTGCCGCTGCCCCGGCTCCACGCCTGCTGCACCGGTTCGGACGCCTAGCCCCGGATGTGGCCTGCGGGACGCTCTTCTGTTTGGCTGCCATCGACGCTACGGCCCAACTCCTACCAGGCAAGCCGAGCCTACCGCTGTCGCTTCGCACCGCCACCGATTTGGCTTGCCTCAGGCAGGAGTGGGAGATGTTCGGCACGGTCCTCCACCAAGAGCAGTGGGCCTACGCCCGCGGCGTCTTGGTGGATGGCCAGGAAGTCGATCTCCTCCGTGGTGGCCAACTGTTTCAGCGGGAACGTCCGAGTGGGGGCTTCAGCTCCCTGCCGCACCACCGCTGGCACAAGTTGCTGTGGGTGCTGCCGCGCCCTCCGCTGCGCGTCTTCTCACCAAGCGTGGCACGCGCGCTCGCGGAAGACTGGAACGCCCGCCATCCGCCTCCGCAGCAGTTGCGGAAACTGGAAATCTGCTTTGCCCGCCTGACTGCGGAAACCTCCACCGACAGCGAGCCGGGCGTGCTGCACGAACTCGTGGTCGCCACCTGGCCGCCGCGCGACGCCAAGGGC
>JBMTLP010000065.1:0-10718 GCA_049433245.1 Pirellulales bacterium | reverse complement strand
GTTGCTGCGTCATGACCACGTCGAGTTCGAGGCTGCCCGCAGCCAGAACCACGCCGAGAAGCCCGAGGCCGAGGGGGATTTCATAGGCCACGAGCTGAGCGCTGGAACGCAAGCCTCCCAAGAACCCGTACTTGTTGTTGCTCGCCCAACCACCGAGCAACACGCCATACACGGCGATGCTCGACAGGGCGAACACCCACAGGATGCCCACGCTAAAACCAGGAGCGACCAAGAACGGCACCGGGTCGGGAAGGCCATCGATCCCCAATGGCGGCAGCACGCTGCCGAAAGGGATGGCAGCAAAAATCGCCAGCGATGCCGCCAGGATCACCAGCGGGGCGGCGTTGTAGAGCACGCGATCGACGTGGCTCGGGGTGAAATCTTCCTTGAGGATGATCTTGAGGCCGTCTGCGAGCGGCTGGCCCAGACCAAACAGGCGGATCTTGGTCAGGGGAATGCCAACACGATTCGGGCCTTTGCGGTCCTGAACCCAGGCCGCCATCCAGCGCTCCACGAGCACCAGATACGCGGCGGCCGTCATCAGGCCTCCGACGAGCAGGCCGATCTTCACGAGGGCTGCGATCGTTTCGAGAGATGGGATCATGAGGTGGCAAGTTGCTGGAGACGGAGATCGAGGCCGACGGACGGGAGGTCGTCACCCAACGCAGCGAGGGCGGTGGAGGCTGCAGCTGCTTCACGACGGATCGCCGCTGGATCGTAAAGACCGCGTCGACCAAGCATGTTCCAGAACAACCTTCCTTCGGGCCACACACCGGATGGCGGACGAATGGCCCGGTCGAAGCACTGGGCCCACTGAGCATGGTTAACCCACGTGCCGGATCGTTCGGCAAAGCCAGCCGCTGGGAGCAGCCAGTGGGCGTGGGCTGAAAGTGGCGAGTGAAAGAGATCCTGCACGACAAGGCAACTGCCCTGCTGCTGACACACGGCAGCAAGGCGAGCCGCCGTCGCTTCGTCGATCCAGGGCGTGCTCTCAGCGGCGGGACGCTGTTCGGCTGGTGCGTAACCCGCTGTGATCCAGACCGCAGAACAGGAGCCGGATTCAACCGCTTCGATCAGCGTCTCCCAGCGAGGCACGCTGGGGTCGAAGGCGGCGACAACATGCTCGACGCCGACGCGATTGGGGCACTTCTCGCCACGGATCGTAAAGCCACCAGGGAAACTCTCATCGTCACCGCGCGTCGGTACGTGGCCAACCGCGAGGAGTGCCTTCGGATCGATCTCGCGAGCGAGGGTGCAGAGCATCCAGGCTTCTTCAACGGTGAGCATCGGCGACACGGCTACGGCCAGGCGACCGCCCTGGGCGACGGCAGCCAATAAACTTTCGCGGAGGCCGGTGACCACACCGCTCCACTCGGCTGCCTGAGATTCGCCCGCCTGCTGCTGCTTCGGCTCCACCAGCCGCAGCGGATCATGGAGATGGTGCCAACCGTAGCGGCCTTCGTCGCAGATCCACCACTTGTTTACGTGTTGGTTTTCACGCGGCTTGAGTCGATAGACCGTGTCTTGGTTGTGTTCGACATGGATCGAGCATCCCGCCGAGCACCCACCGCACACGCCCTCTTCCCGCTTCAGGAACCAGACCCGCTGTTGGTAGAGGAAGTCCTTGTCGCCAAGCGCACCAACAGGGCAGAGATCAACGACGTTACCTGAGAGTTTGTTGTCGAGCGGATAGCCTGGGAAGACATCGATCTCCTCCTTGGATCCACGCGAACTCACCATCAGTTCGCCCGTTCCCGACACCTCGCGGGTAAACCGCACGCATCGCGTGCACATGATGCAGCGATCGGCAAAGAGCGTGACGGTTGGGCCCATGTCGCGCTTCTTGCTCGTGAACGGGAGGATGTCGGCTCGCCGCTCAGCCTTGCCGTGCTCGAAGTGATAGTCCTGGAGCAGGCACTCACCTGCCTTGTCGCAGATGGGGCAGTCGATCGGGTGATCGATCAGCAGGGCTTCTTCGACGCGAGCGCGGCTCTCTTTGACCTTCGTGCTCTCCGTCACGATCACCGTGCCGTCTTTGGCAGGTGTCTGACAGGCGGGCACCAGTTTCGGCATCATCGAGGTCTTGCCAGTTTCCGCATCTCGCGAACCGACCTCGACCAGGCACATGCGGCAACTTGCCACGACGGACAGGCCTGGGTGCCAGCAGTAGTGGGGAATCTCAGCTCCCGCAAGACGCGCAGCTTCGATGCAGTTGAGCCGCTCGTTCGCGCCGATCTCAATTTCACGTCCGTCGACGATGACGGTGGGCATCAGTGGGCTCCCACAATCTGGAGGGCAGGCACAGGGTCGGTCACCATCCAGCCCTCTGGGTTGGTGCGTTTGATGTAGTCCTCGAACTCATCGCGGAACTTTTGAATCACGTTCTTAATCGGCCAGGCGGCGCCGTCAGCGAGGCCGCAGATCGTCGATCCGGGCATCATCCCCATCGTTGTTCCGTTCTCAAGCAGGATTTCAAGGTCCTTAAGTCGGCCCTTACCCGCCCGGATGCGTTCGAGGATTCGCAGATTCCAACTCGTGCCTTCACGGCAGGGGGTGCACTGGCCGCATGACTCGTGCGCGAAGAAGCGACAGGAGTTGTGCAGGAAGTCGACGATGCTCACGGTCTCATCGATCACAACGACCGCAGCCGTTCCCAACCCCATGCAACCCACTGTTCCTGGGCCCTTGAAGTCGAGTGGGGTGTCGAACTCCGCTTCGGTCATCAACCCCATCGAGATACCACCAGGAATCGCAGCCTTCGCTTTTCGCCCCTTCCAGACACCCCCGCCATACTCGTTGATGAGTTCGCGGAGGGTGATGCCCAGCGGCGCCTCGTAGCAGCCCGGCTTCTCGACATGGCCGGAGAGACAGTAGAGCTTGGGACCGTAACTGCCTGGATCACGGGGGTTTTCGGGATCGGCCGGTACTCCGATCGAACGAAACCAGTCGACTCCGCGGCGGGCGATCTGAGCCACGCAGGCCATGGTCTCGATGTTGTTCACGACGGTCGGCTTGCGGAACACACCTTCGATGGCAGGGAATGGCGGCTTGATTCGTGGCCATGCCCGCTTGCCTTCGATGCTTTCAATCAACCCGGTCTCTTCACCGCAGATGTAGGCAGCAGCACCGCGGTGGAGATAGATGTCGAGCGAGAAGTCGCTGCCTTTGATGTTCTTGCCAAGGAGGCCAGCCGCGTAGGCCTCATCAATCGCCGCCTGGAGCCGGTCCCAGGCGTGCGGGTACTCGTACCGCAGGTAGATGTAGGCGGTGGTTGCCCGCGTGGCATACGAGGAGATCATCGTCCCTTCGATCACCTGGTGCGGATCATCCTCCATCAGGATGCGGTTGTTGAAGGTGCCCGGCTCACTCTCGTCTGCATTGACGCAGAGATAAACAGGCCCAGGGTGATCCTTCGGCAGAAAACTCCATTTGAGACCGGTGGGGAAGCCTGCGCCTCCTCGTCCACGCAGTCCGGCCGACTTGACCAACTCGATCACGTCGACGGGCTGCTTCTCCGCGAGCAGATTTTCAAATGGGGCGTAGCCACCGCGTGAGCGATAGCTCGCGAGGGTGTGGCTGTCGGGCGTGCCAATGGCTTCCAGAAGGACCGGCTCAAAGGGCGGCATTTCAGGCATCCTCCATCGTTTTCTTGGCGGGGGATTGGGGCCGCTGTGCGTTGAGCCGATCTGCGCGAATCTTCACAGCTTCAAGGGCTGCAGCCGCAGCCGCAGGATCAAGATTCTTCAGCAGATCGTCGTTGGCGAGGACGCAGGGAGCGAAGTCACACGCTCCAAGACACTCCGCCGGCTCGATCGTGAGCGATCCATCTTCGGTGGTGCCGTACGGCTGGATGCCGTACTGGCTGCACAGTTTTTCAAGCAGTTCGTCTCCGCCTCGCAGAGCGCACGAGATCGAACGGCAGACAAACGCCCGCACGGTCCCGTGCGGCTTTTGCTGGTGAAAAAACTGATAGAAGGAGAGCGTGTCTTGCACCTCCGCTGGCGGGAGACCAAGCACATTGGCCACATCGACGACAGCATCGAGCGGAACATGCCGCAGTGCCTTGTTGACAATGTGCAACGCCGGCAGCACGAGCGCCCGACGGTCTGGGTACCGTGGCGAGAGCGCTTCGATCTCGGCGACCATCTCGGGTGTCAGGCGTTTGAGGGCGTGGCTGATCATGAATAGTTACCGGTCGAGTTCCGCGGCGATGATGTTGAGGCTGCCGAGTACGGCCACGACATCGGAGAGGGTGTGGCCTCGAATGAGATGGGGGAAAAGGGAGAAGTGCAGCACGCTCGGAGGACGACAGCGGGCGCGGTAGGCCGTGTCGTTGCCGTCGCCGGCGATGTAGAAGCCGAGTTCGCCGTTGGGAGCCTCGATCGCCGCGTACGATTCCTCGCTCGGTACTTCGAAGCCCCGGTTGCTCATCGAGAGTTCAAAGTGCGAGATCGTACCCTCGATCGTGGAGTAGACCTGCCGCTTGTCTGGCCGGGCCACTCGCTGGTCGATCCCGACGTCGATCGGGCCAGCGGGAAGATTGTCGAGCGCTTGGGCCACGATCGAGAGGCTCTCCCGCATCTCGTCCATCCGCACGAGATACCTGGCATAGCAGTCGCCCGTCGTGGCGCACGGCACGGCAAAGTCGAAGTCGCGATAGGCCAAGTACGGCTCATCCTTCCGCAGATCGCGGGTGACCCCACTGGCTCGGGCGACCGGGCCGGTGGCTCCGTGGGCAGTTGCCTCCGCCTTGGTGAGCACCCCCACCCCCTTTGTGCGGTCAACGAAGATGCGGTTGCGAGTCAGCAGCCGTTCCATGTCGTCGAGGGTCTTGGGGAAGGTCTTGAGGAAGGCCCGAATCTTCTCAATCACCAAGGGCGTGATGTCTTGCGAGAGACCGCCCACGCGGGTGTAACTGTTGGTGAAGCGTGCGCCACAGAGCGTTTCAAAAATGTCGTAAATCACCTCCCTCTGCTGAAAGCCGTAGAGGAAGAAGGTGAAGGCGCCGGTGTCGAGACCGACGGCACCGTTGCACAGCAGGTGGTCGCTGATGCGGGCGAGCTCGGCAACGATCGTGCGGATGTACGTGCAGCGAGGAGTCAGTTCGATGCCGAGAAGTTTTTCCACCGCGTGATGCCAAGCCACGTTGTTGGCCATCGGTGAGATGTAGTTCATGCGGTCGGTGACCGTCACGTACTGGTTGAAGGTGAGGTGTTCACCGATCTTCTCAAAACCAGAGTGCAGGTAGCCCATCTCTGGCAGCGCGTCGACGACCCGTTCTCCCTCGAGTTTCAGCACCAGCCTCAGCGTGGTGTGGGTCGCAGGGTGCTGCGGGCCGAAGTTGAGCGTCCAGAGGTAGTCCTCGCTGCGGCTCACCGCCGCTGCGTCGGCTGGCTGCGAGAGCGTGTCGGAAGTGGCGATGGACATGGTGTCGAGGTGGGTCGGAGGGTAGGGGAAGCCAGCAAAACTGGCAGCGTGTTGTATTGGATAGCGAGAGCAGGAGGATCGCGGTCGAGTGTGCGGTTCAGCAGTGCCGTTGGATCGGCATCAACTCTGTTCCCGGGAGATGACTGGGAAGTTGTGACGTTCTCCCTTCCCTTGAAGCGGGTAATCCTTGCGAAGCGGGTGGGCGGTGAACTCTTCGGGCATCATCAGGCGGCGGAGGTCAGGATGACCCGAGAACCGAATCCCATACATGTCCCAGACTTCCCGCTCGAGCCAGTTGGCCGCAGGCCACAGCGGCACCATGCTTGGTACGGTTGGCTCCGGGTCGTCTACAAACGACCGCACGGTCAGCCGCTCGTTGGTGCGGGTGTTGACGAGGAGATAGACCAGGCCGTACCGGCTCGTGGCACCTCGATACTCCAGGTAATCGACGCACGTGACATCGACGAGTAGGTCGAAGCCGTTGTCTTTGAGACGCTTCATCGCATCGGCCAACGATGACGGCGGCACGACCACGCGGCGTTGACCGCGGAAAACGGAGGTTTCGAGCCCCGGCATGGCAGCAGCCAGGGCCTGATAGCCGACGTCGGAGCCATCGGCGAGCGGAGAATCGGTCGAGGTGTCTGGCTCGGCGGACATGCTGATCGGTTGCGGGATGCGAGGAAGGGTGGGTGACGTATGGGGCGATCGACAGGCGGGGTTAGCGAGCCAAGGTTGGTGAGCCGCTTCGCTGCGCGGCGAGTTGCCGTTGCACAACGGGGTTGCGTGAGGCATCGAGGGTCAGTGGATCGCCCGACTCGGTGAGGGCACGTTTTCGAAGTTGCCGGGCGGCCGTGTCAAACTCGCGTCCGGTGATCGTGCCTTCGGCCTGAATCTTGTCTTGCAGGTCGATGATGGCCTGAATCAACTGCTCCGGCCTGGGTGGGCAGCCTGGCACGTACATGTCAACGGGAATGAAGCGATCGATCCCTTGGACGACGGCATAGGTGTCAAACACACCGCCGGTGCTCGCGCAGGCACCCATCGAGATGCACCACTTGGGTTCGCTCATCTGCAGCCAAATCCGCTGCAGCACCGGCAGCATCTTCATCACCACTCGGCCAGCGACGATCATCAAGTCGCACTGTCTGGGGCTAAAACGAAAAACCTCCGCGCCGAAGCGAGCGAGGTCGTGCTTGGCGGCGCCGGTCGCCATCAGCTCAATCCCGCAGCAGGCCGTGGCGAACGGCATGGGCCAGAGACTGTTTTTGCGGCACCAGCTGGCGAGTTCATCAAGCCGACTGACCATCACGTTCTCTGGAAGTTCCAGGCGTGCGTCGAGCGGAGATGCTGACTTCGGCAAGGCGGTGAGTGGCTGCGGCGTTGTTATCGCCATCGGAAGACTCCCTTTTTCCAGTCGTAGGCAAAGCCGGCCACCACCAAGCCGAGGAACAGCATGGCCCCGGCAAACACGATCCCTCGTCCCCCAACGCTACCGTCAGCCACTGCGGCGTCGATGCCAGCCGGTGAACGGCTTGCGACAGCCCACGGGTAGAGGAACAGGAGTTCGACGTCGAAAACCAAGAAGGTGATCGCCACCAGGTGAAACCGCACATCGAAGCGTCGGCGGGTATCGTGCACCGGATCCATCCCGCTTTCGTACGGCATGGATTTAACGGGCGTGGAGCGTTTGGGACCAACCAGCCCTGCCGCCACAACCAGACCCACCGAGACAGCGGCGGAGATGGCCACGAAGAGGATCACGGGCAGAATCGGATTCATCATGTGCTCCGAGCAATAACAAACCTGCCGGCACGCGTTCGGAGGGCCCTCCGAACGGCGAGATCTGCAAAAAACCGCTGCGCCAGCCGACTTCGTGAAAAAAGTCACAAAGTCTCCTCAGGTTATACCTTCCGCAAGCCCGGTGGGCGAGATGGAAGCCGAGATCGGCCTGTCCGTGTACAACCGAGGCGTTCTGAGCCCCTGGGATCCGCGGTGGTTGCCACCAATCCCGGTTCATCAGAGAACGGATCACGAGCCCGAAAAGGAACTTATTTTGATCAGCGACCACGTTGCCATCCTCGCCGATCTCGTGCGGCGGCCGAGCGTGAACCCCATGGGACGCACGGTTTCGGGGCCGGAGTACCTCGAAGGTCGGGTCAGCGAATACCTCGTTCAGCGTTTTTCGGCCGCAGGGCTCCCGTGGGCACGGCAGAATGTGGCGCCCGGTCGCGACAACGTCGTCGCGGTCCTGGAGGCGACCGAGCCAGGCTGCCCCACCATCCTGTGGGATGCTCACCAAGACACGGTCCCGGTCGATGGGATGACGATCGCCCCTTTCACGCCGGTGATCCGGGAGGGCCAACTCTACGGTCGAGGGGCGTGCGACGTGAAGGGGGGCATGGCGGCCATGCTCTCGGCGATGGAACAGCTGCGGCAAGAGCCGCGGCGAGCGTTTCGCGTGGTCTTCGTCGCGAGCGTTAACGAAGAGTTTGGTTTCTCCGGAGCGAAGGCCATCGCTCGGTTGTGGCAGTCACCGATCGAAGCGAGTACGTCTGCTGACAGGCCGGCGGCGGAGTTGCTCGCAGGCCGTCCCGTCGCTGCCGTGGTCGCTGAGCCCACGGAACTCAACATTGTGGTGACCCACAAGGGCGCGGTGCGGTGGCGGATCATCGCCCATGGAAGGGCGTGTCACAGCGCTTTTCCTGAACAGGGGCACAATGCGATCTACGTTGCGGCCCGCGCCGCGTTGGCGATCGAAGCGTTGGCGACTGAACTCAGCAGCCGGTCTACCGACCATCCGTGTGGGCCACCCACGCTGAGCGTCGGCACCATTCATGGTGGCCTTGGGGTGAATCTGGTGCCCGATGCGGTCGTGCTGGAGATCGATCGCCGACTCCTACCGGGCGAACTCGCTGACACGGCGAGGCAGGAAGTCATCGATCGGATTGCGACCGCGCTGGGAGCGGATGCTGAGCGACTCGTGACCCATGAGCCACCCTTCCTCTCCAGCGACGGGCTGCCGGCGGAAAAAGAGGGCACGACAGCGGCCATGCTGCTGCAGGCCGCTGCCCGCTGTGATCACCAGTCGACGACCTTGGCCGCGCGGTATGGCACCAACGCGAGCATCTATGCTGCGGCAGGTGTTCCCAGCGTGGTGTTTGGGCCCGGGAGCATTTCCCAAGCCCACACCGTTGATGAGTGGATAGACCTCAGTCAACTTGCGACCGCCGCCGCGATCCTGACGGCGACGGTCACGCACGCCTCGTAGCCAGCCTCTCCGGCCCTCAGCAAGGCTGTCCTAGATTCGCCCCATCCGGGATTCTTGTGGGTTGCTCTGAAGTTGCCGAGGCTGTTTGTGCCATCTCGCCGGACGTTCGCTCCCGGCATCCTGCCTTCCGCTCACTCGAAGGAAACCTCGCTTCGCCATCGTGGCTTCGCTCCGTTTCCTACGCCGCTCGATTGGCACAGGCAGCCTCTCCGGCCCTCAGCAAGGCCGTCCCAGATTCCCTCTAGAACTGGTCGAGGATGAAGTGGTGCCCGTGATGGTACCGCCTCGTCTTCGGGAAGTAGTTCTGCCAGCTGCGGTTGTAGACCGGTACCCGCATCTCCTGCGGATAGCGGTGGTACAGGTCGTCAGCCGACCGCAGGTACTCGTCTGAGTAGAAGTTCTGCGGGTAGAAGACGTACGGGTAGTGGTAGAAGCGATTCCAGTCGTGGCTGGAATACGAGTTGGCCCACTGTTTGCCGTAGGCCTGAGTGCGGCCTGTCGGACTCTGGGCTTCCGCGGATTGACCGCACCACGCAAGTGCACCAACGAGCAGCGCGCACGCCGCAACGAGCTTCCGAATGGTCATCGGTTTTCCCCCCTGTCGTATGGCGACGGTCCTCGACCGATGTCGAAGACCGCTCCCGCCCGAGAGAGCATCGTCAATCGGCAGGACCCGTCTTTACGGTCTTTTCCGCATCCTCGGAAAAACCGGTACGCCGTTTTGGGCCCCGGGGGAAACTCGTGCCAGGCTTGTGCACGGCGATCAACTCACCGCGGTTGGGGCAGCTCAGGCAGACGGCAGGCGACCTTCGGCCAACTCTTGGTCCCACTCCCGCAGCAGCGGCCAGTCTGGAGCGCAGGTGCCAAAATCAGCAAGGGTCAGATAGCCCTTGAGTCGCTTGATCGTGTTGCTGAGCAAGCCGTTGTCTTTGCGAAAGATCGGGCCGTGGCTCGGTAGCAACCACTCCACATCGCTGTCATGGATTCGCTCCAGCGATCGTATGAAGTCGGGTATGTCGCTGCCGTGATGCGCGTCGATCGCGCCCACAGACCCATCACGGTAGATGTTGTCGCCTGACAGCAAGAGCGACCCGCACCGGAAGGCGAGTTGGCTGTCGGTATGTCCAGGCGTGTGCCAGACCTCAAGTCTGAGCTTACCAACATCAATCGTGTCGCCGTCTTGAATCGTTTGGTCAACCTTGACTATGGGCATGTCGAGGTGAATGTCCTGCGCCGTGATTTCTGCAAAGGTTTTGATGCGGTCGCCGCTCTCCAGCGACTCCACAGCCTTGGGGTGGGCGAGCACCGGACACTTCAGAATCGACTTAGCCTTGGCGAGGCCTTGGATGTGGTCGACGTCGGCGTGTGTGGCGATGAGCGCCTGGCACTGAGCCAGCGGGAAGTCCAGCTGCCGAATCATCTCGATGATTTCATCGACGCACTCGGAATAGCCGATATCGATCAGCACCCACGCCGCGTCGTCATACACCAGGTAGACATTGCACCCGATCCGCCACCCAGCCTGGTGGTTCATTTCAATCACGCCTGGAAAGAGCGGGCGTCGGTTGAGCATCGCGAAGAGGTTCCTCAAAACGAGTTGCGTCGGGGGCCGTTCCTCGCGAACGCAACCCCGGCCACCGGATGGCTTCCGGTGGGGGTGATTTGGTGACACGCAGGCTGAAAACGAGGTCGACTTCAGGGCGCAATTCTCGGGCAGTTCTGCCAAAGTATGTGCGACCGGCGCTGCAAAGCGGCTCCGTACGCCGCTTTGGCGAGTGTAGGGAGTGAGTCAGGTGACAGCAAACGGGGTGCATCCACACGGTTATCTGCAATGCATCACAGGCCTCTTACCTACGCCGACTGGGCTGAACGCGTCGCAGCTCTGTGCGTTGTGGTTGCGGAGCGGCGCCTCCACTCCTGGAAAACCCCAGCATTCAGCAAAACCATCCCCCACAACCCATTTGCCCAGCCTGGCTGCGGCACCCAGTGCAGGCTTCACTACAGCTGCTGCCCACTGCAGAGG
>JBMTLP010000064.1:0-10965 GCA_049433245.1 Pirellulales bacterium | reverse complement strand
CGTGTGCTCTTCCGATCTTGCCGTACCAACCGCAGGATCGCGGTCAGGCCCGTGGCAACAGCGGTGCCTACGTTCAGGGTGCCTACGAGGTGCAGATGCTCGACAGTTTTGGTCTCGCAGGTCTCGACAACGAGTGCGGTGGGATCTACAAGGCCGCCGCTCCCTCCGTCAACATGTGCCTACCACCGCTTTCGTGGCAGACCTACGACATTGACTTCACCGCTCCCCGTTTTGAAGACGGGAAGAAGGTGGCGAAGGCCCGGATGACCGTGCGGCACAACGGCGTGGTGATCCACGAAAACCTCGAGATTCCCGAGGGCACTCCGGGTGGCACCAACGGTGAAGGGGAGGTCGGGCCGCTGTTTCTGCAGGATCACGGCAACCCCGTTCGGTATCGCAACATTTGGATCGTTCCGAAGTCGTGAGCAACAGGGCAACTCCAGCGGACGAGCGGGTGGCCTGCACAGGCTGCTCGCTCGTCTGCGTTGATGTGGTCGTTCGTCAGAGCACGGCGGGTGTCGACGGCCCGACAGTGCACTTCGAACAGGCCTGCTCACGCGGTGCGGAATGGCTCGCGGAGGCGTGGGCGTCGGCGGATCGCGAGGCGGCGCTCGTCGACGGACAACCCTGTGGCGGCGAGGTTGCCGCAGGCATGGCGGCGGAGCGGCTGGCGGCCTGTCGCCGGGTGCTCGTGACCGGCTGTTGCGATGCCACGCTTGAGGCGGTCGTGGCTGCTGCCGATCTGGCCGAGCGGTTGCGGGCGGCGGTCGATTTTGGTGCGTCCGATACCGCCCTTCCGACAGGCCCTGTGCAGTCGCGGTATGGGCGAGTCACGGCTGACTTTGAGGAACTTCGCGATCGGGCTGACTGCGTGATCCTGTGGTGCGTCGATCTCGAGCAGTCCCATCCGCGATTCCTGGAGCGGTTTGTGTTGCCGAAGAAGGCCTCTGGGGATCGGCGTGTGTTTGTCGTGGGAGTGCCACCGGCATCCAGCATTGGTCAAGCGACATGGACATCGATCGATGTGCCTGCCGAGCAGTCGGCAGAGGCTGCTGCGGTGTTGCAGCGGATGCTCCGCGAGCGGTTGTCTGCGAAGGCTCCTCGTGTCGCGTCTGAGGTTCCATGTCACGTGCCGGGCCTCGAATCCAAACTCAGCTCGGTGGTGGATGCCTGCGTGGCCGCAACGTGCATCGGCATCGTGACCGGAACTCCTCCACATGACGAGGCTGGTGTGGCGACGGCGGCGATCGCCCAAACGGTCGTCTGGCTCGCCCACCGCAAGCCGGCATTTGAGATTCCGCTTGCTCGGCAAGGGCGAGGTGCGGGGGGAGCCTCTGCGGCTGCTGTCTGTACCTGGCGGTATGGTGTGGCTGGCGCGGTCGCGGTGGCTGATCGCGACGGAGGTCAGGGAGCGAGTGGGGAGGCGGATGCGCGTCGGCTCCTCACTCGGGGTGAGGTAGACGGCGTGGTGGTGGTGGGGGAGCCATCGCCCGCGATCGCGGCGGCCCTTGAGGGCTTTGCAGGGCAGATGGTGATGGTGGGCGGACCTCCGCCGGCAAGCAGTGGATCGTCGATCTGGATCAACACGGCGCCAACCTCGCTGGCCACGAGCGGAGAAGTTCTTCGCGGTGATGGCCAACTTGTTCACCTGCGTGCCACGCGTCCCTCGTCGCAACCGGCACCTCAGCAGGTGCTTGAAACGATGCTCCGCAGTCTGCTGGCTGAGGTGACGCCATGACTCGGAAATCAGGCGATGCCCTGTCCACGCCCCGCACGCTGGTGCTCCGGCGGGGGCGCATCCACGACCCTGCCAATGGCCTCGATGGTGACGTGCGGGATCTCTGGATACGTGGCGACCGCATCGTGGAACCGCAGCCGCAGGCAGACGCCGAAGTTGATCTCGATGGCCTCGTTGTGATGCCGGGAGGTATCGATCTGCACTCGCACGTGGCCGGCCCGAAGGTCGCGGTTGGACGTCGGATGCAGCGGCAGTCGCCGCCAGGATCGCCCGCTGCCGTGCCCACGATTCACGCCACTGGCAGGCTCTACGCAGCCCTCGGTTACACCACGGTCTTTGATGCGGCCATCGCTTCGGGAGCTGCGTCGCTTGCGCATAGGGAACTTGCGGAGTTGCCAGTGCTGGATCGCGGTATCTATGTGCTCGCGGCCGATAACGATACGGTGGTGCACACGCTCGCCAACGGGTCGCCAGAGGCGCGTGCGAGGAGTGTGGGCGACTGCGTTCGCGAGGCACGCGCGTGGGGCGTCAAAGTAGCCAACCCTGGTGGCAATCGCTTCTGGAAGGTGGGCCGCCGAGGGGACCATCGCGACCTTCACGAGCCGCTGCCCGGCGTAGCCATGACGGGAAGGGAGATGCTCTCCCGCCTAGCCCAGGCGGTGCATGATCTGAAACTTCCTCACCGGCTCCACGTGCATACGGTCAATCTCGGTCTCCCCGGCAACTGGCGGACGACCCTCGAGACGATGCAGGCCTTTGACGGCCTGCCCGCGCACTTGGCCCATATTCAGTTTCATAGTTATCTCGGTGGCGATGCCGACGAGACGACCTTCGGCTCCGGCGTGGAACCGCTGGTCTCCTGGTTCAATGAGCATCCTGAACTCTCGCTCGACGTCGGGCAGGTCCTATTTGGATCGACGGTGGCGATGACGGGAGACGCGCTCGCTGCGGAGCACCTTGCTGCAGTGACCGGTATGCCCTGGTCTGCTCACGACGGCTATCTCGAGGGTGGGTGCGGGGTGGTGCCCGTGACGTATCGCGAGAAGAGTCTGGTGCATGCGTGGCAGTGGGCCGTTGGGCTCGAGTGGTTTCTCACGGCTGCCGACCCCTGGAGGGTTGTCCTCTCCACGGACCATCCCAACGGTGCCCACTTCACGGCCTACCCCACGCTGATGCGACTCCTGGGGGATGAGGCCTTTCGCCGAGAGGCGTTTGCAAGGCTGCATCCTGTTGTGCGTCGGAAGAGCCCGCTGGCGTCCCTCACACGTGAGTACAGCCTCAACGAACTCGCCATCATCACCAGGGCCGCTCCGGCTCGCTTGGCGGGGCTTCCGCACAAAGGGCATCTTGGCGTGGGGGCCGATGCGGATCTCACTGTCTACCGGCCGAGTCGCGACCTTGCGCAGATGTTTGCCATGCCTGCCCGTGTGTACAAGGCGGGTGTGCTTGTGACGGAAGACGGTCACCTGCGGCAGGGCTGCCCGGGGGTCGCGTTGGTCGCCCGGTAAACGGCTTTAACCGATCAGATCGCTGATGGCGGTGCGTTGGAGGAGCCAGGTCGTACCGTGGGGGAAAGACTCGCGGGCCCGCAATCTTGAGGCGTCGGCGAAACGGCAGTGAAGGTCGTCGTCTTCAAGCAGCGGTAGGGCACGGCGAGGCAGTTCGCTCGGAGGGTCTGCCGGAACGAGTTGGCCGGTGACGCTGCTCTCAATGATCGAGGTCGTTGTATCACTAGCGACGGCCACGGCGGGAACGCCAGCCGCGAGTGCGTCGACGAGGATCCCTCCGTACGCGGCCTCGCCGGGCTGCCAGACGAGACGAACATGCGCGAGCAGTTCATGGATCTCAGGGCATGCTGGCAGCATGTGGATTCGGCTGGCGGCCTGTTGGGCTCGGGCCCGCCGAGCAAACTGGGAGGCAAGCGGTCCTGCGCCCACAAGCACGTGCGTGAGTCCTTGCAGCACCACATCGAGTTGATCGGCCGCCCACACGAGGCGTGAGAGTTTGCTGTGGGCGACCAGCGGCGCTACGGTGAGCGTCCACGTGGTTGTCAGTGGCAGCCCCAGTCGAGCCGCGATCGCTTCCCTCGAAAGTTGAGCGGGGACTGCCTCTGCGACCCCAGGAGGACAGAGTCGCACCCGGGAGGCCTGGGCGCCGAGGACACGGCACGCGTTCGATGTGCCCTCGGTCGCCGCCAGGAGCAGATCGCAACGCCGCATCAGTCGTCGGGCAGCCCAACGAGCGATCGGAGTGGCCGGTGTCGTTGGTCGTCCAACAGACCCGAGCCATCGTGGCGCACGCCTTCTGCTGTGAACGGCCATGGCGGCTCCAGTGACCCACCACGCCGACCAGCCCCAGCTGACGACCAGTCGAGGCCGAACGCGGCGGATGGTTTGCGCGAGTGCGGCAATGCTCGCTGCGTCGGGCCTCGGTCGGTGGCTGAGGGCGTGCAAGGTGCCTCCGCCGGCCGCGACCTCGGTGGCCACGGAGCCTGGCTGGGTGATGGCAGCGACGTGCAGATCGTCACCCACCTCGAGCAGCCTTCGAGAAGCCAGCAACACCTCGCGGCCTGTGCCGACGGGGTCGAGCCCCCGCGTCACGAGCAGAATGCGTCGACTCATGGGGCGCTATCCGTCTTGCGTGCCGCGGCAATCTCGTCAGCATCGAGTGCTGCGAGGTAGGGCAGGTGCCGCCAGGCTCCATCGAAGTCCAAGCCGTAGCCGACGACGAACTGATCCGGAATCTCGAAACCGACGTAGGTGGGAGTGAGTGACACCTCAGCCCTGCCAGTCTTCCGCAGCAGCACCAGCGACCGCACCGATGCCGCACCATGTTTCCGCAGTGCTGCGAGCAGGCCTTCGAGTGTACGGCCCGTGTCGAAAATGTCGTCGACCAAGAGCACATGCTGGCCCGTCAGGTCCGGAAGCAGATCAAGCCGGAGGTCGAGCTGGCCTGGGCTTGTGTCGGTTCCGCGATAACTGCTCGCCCACACCATGCCAACCCGCACCGGCCCTTCCAGGCTCCGGATGAGGTCGGCTACCAACACGATGCTGCCGGTCAGTACGCCGACCACCGTCACCGGCTGCCGCCCCAGATCTTCGCGCACCCTCCGGGCGAGGCGAGCGATGCCCTCTGAGAGTTCTGCCTGGCTGAGAACGATCTGCATGACGAACGGGGATGGAGGAGGCAGGGAACGACCGTTTTTCGCAGGCCGTGGGCATCAGCCTATGCTAGATCCTGAAATGCCCCCACCCCTGATGACTTTGCACCCGATGTCAACTCCTGCCCCACCCGCAGATCCCGGACTTTGGACCGACTGTGATGTCGCCGGTCATGCCGTCGAGGTCTTCTCGCCCCCTCTCGAAGAAGGCCGGCCTCCCGGTCTCATTCTGCACCTCCGCGACCTTGACGACGTGGCTCCGTCGCAGCACATGGCCTGGCGGCGCGCTTGCGAGGCGTCGGCACTACCGGTGGTCTCCGTCGCCGGAGGAACGACCTGGTGGTTGGATCGCGTGGTTGACGTGTTTGACAAGGACCGTTCACCAGAAGCGTTCGTGACCGGTCCGTTGACCGCCTGGGTGCGGGAGCGTTTTGCGACGCCAGCAGGGGCTCTCGCGGTGGTTGGGCAGGGCAGTGGCGGGCAGGGTGCCTTGCGGCTCGCCTATCGGCACCCGACGTTGTTCCCAGTAGCGGCTGCGGTGCTGCCAACGATCGATTTTCATCGCACCATGGAAACGGGTGAGCCAGGGAGTGACACCCTCTGGAAGCTGTTTGGCGATGTGGAGGTGGCTCGGCAGCAGACGGCGATTCTGCATGTCCACCCGCTCAACTGGCCTCGGCATCAGGCCTTCTGGGCCCATGCCGGTGACCTGCGGGCCAGCGACGCGGCCGAACGTCTGCACAGCAAACTGATCGCCCTGGGAATTTTTCACGAAGCCGAACTCGCCGGCCGCGTGGAGGGCGGAGCATGGCTGGAATCGGCTGCCTTGGCGGCGGTGCGTTTTGCCGTGGAACGCCTCGAGCGAGACGCCCGGCGGATCGTCTGACACCCGCCTACCGAACGCTTCGCGATTGACAGCACGCGTGCGGTTGTCGCAAATGAGGCTTTCCCCCACCTCCCGCACGGAAGCTCGAGGCACGTGGAGTTCAAGGTCGCTCTCGACGTCTTTGCCGGTCCCCTCGACCTGCTGCTTTATTTGGTGAAGCGGCATGAGGTCGACATTGCCGACGTCCCCCTCTCCAAAATCACCGAAGACTTCTTGGGCTACATCGAGGTGCTCGAAGCCCTCGCGATCGAGCAGGTCGGGGAGTTTGTGGAGCTGGCGAGCGTCTTGCTTGAGATCAAGGCGCGGGCACTCGTGCCGAGGCCTGAGGAGACTGAGGATCCGGTTGACGAAGTGCGCGAGGATCTCGTCCGCCGGCTGCTGGAGTACAAGCAGTATCGGGATGCGGCGGTGCTCCTCGAGGACCGGGCCCGACGGCAGGAGCAACGCTTCCCCCGGCTCGATACGAGTGACGACCCGGGCCCCACGCCGCCACGTGAGGTGGCCTTCGCGGAGGCTCAGGTCTGGGATCTCGTGGCGGCGATGGGCCGTGTGATGAAGAAGCGGCAGGCGCGGGTGCCGAGGCAGATCATCCACGATGACACCCCGATCGAAGTGCACATCGCACGGATTGAAGACATGCTTTTGGAGCGGCCGCAACTCGCCTTTTCCGAACTGTTTGAAGACGAGATGCCTCGGATGCGGGTCGTAGGTATCTTTCTGGCGATACTTGAACTCGTGCGGCGAGGCCGCGTGACCACCCGCCAGGAACAGCTCTTCGACGAGTTGTGGCTTGCTCCCATGCCGCCGGGAGGCCCGCCTGCGGTAGCGCTGCACGAGCCGCCGCCTGAAGGAAGCCCATGATCGAAAATGCTCCGCTCCGCACGCTCTCCCACAAAGGGCTCACCATCGAGGGGTACTCGCGCGCGGCCGTGCAAAGTTACTGGCGGATTCCCGAGTTGAAGATTGGCTTTGATCTCGGTGGGCAGCCATGGGGCTTCATGGCTACAGGCACCTGGTTTCTCTCCCACACCCACCTCGACCACATCGCCGCCCTACCTGTGTATGTAGCCCGCCGGCGGATGATGAAAATGGAGCCGCCGGATATCTACCTGCCGGAGTCGGCGATTGAGCCCGTGGGACGGTTGTTGCGGGCCGTCTCTCGTCTTGATCGAGGTAGGTTGCCGTGTCGTTTGCTACCGGCCCGGCCCGGCGATGAGATCGAACTCTCGCGGGAGCATGTGGTCACGGTTTCTTCCACCTGTCATACGATTCCGAGTGTGGGGTTTGTGGTTTGGGATCGGCGGCGGAAGCTGAAGCACGAGTATCAAGGCCTCCCCGGCGACAAGATTCGCGATCTCCGTCTCTCGGGTGTCGATGTGACGCACGAGATTCGTGCACCGCTGGTGGCGTATCTGGGAGACAGTTCGCCTGAAGGCCTCGATCGCTGTCCAGCGATGTACGAGGCGATGATCCTGATTACGGAAATGACCTTCGTGGCACGCAGCCACCGCCGCGACAAGATTCACAAGTACGGCCACATCCATCTCGACGACATCCTCGAGCGACGTGACCGGTTTCGTAATGAGGTGATCGTGGCGTCGCACTACTCCACACGCTACACCGACGAGCGGATCCAGCGGATCATCGCCAAGAGGGTGCCCGACATGCTCGATGGGCGTCTTCACGTATGGCTGTGAGGAGGGCCGTTCGCTCAGCCTACGTGCATGTGCCGTTTTGCCGGCATCGTTGCGGATACTGCGATTTTGCCCTGGTGGCGGACCGCGATGATCTGATCGATCGCTACCTGGAGTCGCTTGCACGCGAGCTCACGAGGGTGACAGAGCCGCTCGCTCTCAACACGCTCTATCTTGGCGGCGGCACGCCCTCGCACCTCGGTGGTCCACGTTTGCGCCGCCTGTTCGCGGTGCTTCGTGACAGGCTGGTTCTCGAGGCTGCCGCGGAAGTCACTCTTGAGGCAAACCCACTCGATGTGACCGAAGAACTCGTGGAGGCTGCTCGCGACTGCGGGGTAACGCGGGTGAGTCTTGGCAGCCAGTCGTTTGATGCAGCCACGCTCCGCACACTGGACCGCGATCATCTGCCTGAGGATGTGTTCCGTGCCGTGGAGCGGTTGGTCGACGGAGGCATGGCGATCAGTCTCGATGTGATGACGGCGGCACCAGGGCAGTCGCTGGCGGCGGTCGAACGTGATCTGGCAACGGCGATTGGTCTCTGGCCAGCACACGTCTCCGTGTACTGCTTAACCTGGGAAAGGGGCACGGCCTTCGAGACACAGCGGTTGAAGGGGCTGCTTGAGCCTGTGCCGGAAGGTCTTGAGCGAGCCATGTTTGAGATGGCCATCGACCGGCTGACGGCGGCTGGCTACGAGCACTACGAGGTGTCGAACTTCGCCCAGCCTGGTCGACGTTGCCGGCACAACGAAGCGTACTGGGCGGTGGAGCCCTGGGAGGCGTTCGGGCCAGGGGCGGCCCGGTTTGATGGACGCACTCGCCGCACGAATCACCGCAGCACCACCACCTGGATCAAACGCGTGCTTGCCGGTGAAGATCCGGTGGGTGAGGTCGATGCGATGTCAGCGGAAGAGGCTGCGCGAGAGCGGCTCGTGGTGGGATTGCGGCGACGAGACGGCGTGGTCGCTGCCGACTTTGTGTCAGCATGCGGCGTGAGCCCCCGTAGCCTTGCCGGGCTGGCAATCGACCGCTGGATCGATCAGGGCCTCGCCATTGAAGAAGAAGGCCGACTCTGGCTGACCCGCGAAGGCCTGCTGGTTTCCGACTCGCTTTGGGCGGACGTGCTCTCGTAACGAACTGTGGTATTCGCTCGCCAGCTCGCGGCGTCAGCTGCTCTGGATCGCGTTCGTCAGGTCGAGGATCGCCTTCTTGCCGTCGGCGAAATACATCAGCGTGTTGTCTGCCGCAAACAGCGGATTGGGGATGCCCGCAAAGCCTGGCGAGAGCGATCGTTTCACGACGACCACGGTGCGAGCCTTGTCGACGTCCAGAATCGGCATGCCGGCGATCGGACTCGATGGGTCGGTGCGGGCAGACGGGTTCACCACGTCGTTCGCGCCGATCACAATCGCCACGTCGGTTTCTGCAAACGCAGGGTTGATGTCGTCCATCTCACGAAGCTTTTCATACGCGATATCGGCCTCAGCCAACAGGACGTTCATGTGGCCTGGCATGCGGCCTGCGACGGGATGGATCGCGTATTCCACTTGGCAGCCCCGGGCCTCAAGCACATCGGAGAGTTCGCGTACGGCATGTTGGGCTTGAGCCACAGCCAGCCCGTAGCCGGGCACGATCACCACGCGTTCAGCGCCCTCGAGGATCATCGCGATCTCTTCGGCGCTCACGCTCTTGATCTTGCCTGCGTAGACCTCGTCGCCATCGGCGACAGCCGTGGTTACAAGTCCACCAAAGAGCACGCCCACCAGTGACCGGTTCATGGCTTCGCACATGATTGCCGTCATGATCAGGCCGCTCGCGCCCACGAGGCTGCCTGCGATCACCAGCACGGAGTTGTCGATCACGAAGCCAGCCGCTGCGGCGGCAAGGCCGGAGTAGCTGTTGAGGAGGCAGATCACCACGGGCATGTCAGCTCCACCGATCGGGAGGGTGAGCGTGCAGCCGAGGATGCTGCCAACAGCCACGAGCAGCCAGAAGAACACCTGCTGATCAGGACGGGTGCACACGGCAATCAGCAGCCCTACCAGGGCGAGAGCGAGCGCGCCGTTGATCCAGTGCCGCCGCGGGTCGGTCCAGGCTTTCTTGAACTGCTTGAGTTCTTCGAGTTTGCCGAATGCCACCAGGCTTCCGAACAGCGTGACACCACCGATCAGGCCAGTGAGGGCCGTAGCGATCGCAAACTGCGACCAAGGTGCCAGGCTGGCAACGGCAGCCGGTTCGGGGGGGGCGACACGCCCGAGAGTCACGGTGCTCGCGAGCTCAGCTCCGGCCACGAGGGCAGAGGCAGCGCCGCCAAAGCCGTTGAGCAAGGCCACCATCTGAGGCATGCCGGTCATCGGATACCGCAAGGCCATCGTGGCTCCGATGCTGCCACCAATCGCTGCCGCGATCCCGATTAAAATCAGCGGCCAGGCGCCCTGACTCTGAATCGCCTCGGTGACCTTCTGGTCGAAGCAGGCTGCGACGATAGCGAGTGCCATGCCCACGGCGCCAATCCGATTGCCGCGAACAGCGGTGCGGGGGCCGCTCATCTGCTTGAAGGCCACGATGAACAGCATCGAGGCAGCGAGGTAGGCGAGGTTGATCCAGGCGTGGCTCGACATGAGGGCTTTCGTGCGGGGGAGGGACGCGGGCTGACCGGGCGTCGGGCGTTACTTCTTCTTCGGGTTGAACATTTGCAGCATGCGGGCGGTCACGACGAACCCACCGACCACGTTGATCATGGCGAGGGTCGTCGCTGCGAAGCCCAGCACGGTGCCTGCGGTCGAGTGCAGGCTTGCCGTCACCACCAAGGCTCCAACCGCGGTCACGCCCGAGATGGCGTTGGAGCCGCTGGTGAGCGGGGTATGAAGCCGCTGGGGCACTTTGGTGATCACTTCAAAGCCCACCCACATCGCCAGCAAAAACACGGTGAGGAGCCGGACGAAGCGAGAAAACGAGTCTTCGCCCGCGGCGGTGAGAGCCGTTGTGTCGGCCAAGAGGTGAACGAGCATCGGGGGCATGTCGGGAGGCCTTGCGTCGTGGGAGTGTGGGTGAGTGGCAGAGCGTCAGGAACGTCTGAGAGGTTGGTGAACTTACGTGCTAGCCGTTGGCTTGGGTTCACTTTCCAACGGGGGTAGCCCAGCGGCCGCGCGGACTCGGTTATGCACCAGCTGGCCACCGCGGGCCACCAGCGTGTCGCGGCAGATTTCGTCGTCGAGTGCGATCTGCGGCAGGCCGAGCTTGAGGAGGTGCAGGAGGTACGTCGAAATGTTTCGTGCGTACAGCTGACTTGTGTGGAACGGCACGTCGCTCACGAGGTTCGTGGGCCCCATAATGGTGACACCGTCGACCACCACGGTTTCCCCGGGGACCGTGGCCTCACAGTTGCCGCCACGCTCGGCGGCGAGGTCGACGATCACACTTCCTGCCCGCATCTTGGAGACCGCGTCGCGTGTCACCAGAATCGGCGCAGCCTTGCCTGGGATCGCAG
>JBMTLP010000063.1:0-11152 GCA_049433245.1 Pirellulales bacterium | reverse complement strand
CAGAATCCCCTGATGCTCAGCAGGCAGAAAGCCAGGCCCCCACAACCGATTGAAGAGGCTCTGCTCGGCATAGCTCGTCTTGGCGTGCATCACCACATAGTGCGGCAGATTCTCATTCATGCTGCCAAGCCCATAACTCAGCCAGGCACCAAGGCTGGGCCGGCCAGGCACCTGACTCCCCGTCTGGATGTAGGTGATCGCCGGGTCGTGGTTGATCGCTTCCGTGAACGCCGTATGCACCACGCACAGTTCCTTGACCACCCCAGCCGTATGCGGCAGCAACTCGCTGACCCACACTCCTTCCGCGTTGTTGTCATGTTTCGTGAAGCGGTACTTGCTGGGAGCGAGTGGCAGACCATCTTTTTGGTTCGCCGTCATGCCCGTGATCCGCTGCCCATCTCGAATGTGCTCAGGCAACTGCTCACCAAACTGCTGCTCGAGCGCTGGCTTGTAGTCCCACATGTCGAGCTGACTCGGGCCCCCACTCATAAAGAGATAGATCACATGCTTTGCACGGGCTGCGTGATGGAGGCCTGGGCTGTCTGCTGCCGAAAGATCGCTGGCCTCTGTGAGCGGCATGTCGCGAGCGAGGAGGTGCGCAAGTGACGCCGTCCCGAGCCCCATCGCCGTGCGGCCAAAGAGATGACGGCGAGTGAGTGTGGCAGCCAGTTGCTGCTCAGCAACGGAAGGTGGCATCGCCATCGCAGAATCTCCTCAAGTCGGAATCAAACGCAGTTCAGTACAGGAGCGTCGCGGCATCGCTCGCGAGCAGCGTGACCGCAAGTTGTGTCCAGGCTGCCACCTCAGCGGCAGGCAAGGCGGCATCACGCGTCGCCTCGCCAACCGCCAGCAGCGAATCTGCTGCCGCCGCATCCGCGGCGAAACGCTGCTTCATCTGATCGAGCAGCGTCTGGCAGGCCGCCGCCTCCACCGCCTCTGCAGGCCGGCTCATGAGCAAGTCGAAGATCGCGCTGAGCCGAGCCTCGTCGCTCGCGTATTCACGAAGAAGCCGCTCCGCGAGTTCCCGAGCCATCTCAACCCGTTGTGTCTCGTTGAACATCCCCAGCGACTGCAGGGGCGTGCTCGTTCGCGACCTCCTCACGCAGGCCGACTCGCGGTCTGGCGCATCAAACAGCGTCATCATCGGATGCGGACTTGTCCGCTTCCAGTAGACGTAGAGGCTGCGGCGGTAGAGTCGTTGCCCTGTGTCGGGAACATAAGCTTTGGTGTTGCTCGCAGGATGGGCCATCGCTTCCCACATCCCCGCAGGCTGATAGGGTTTTACCCCCTCGCCCCCCATCGTTGGGTCGAGGAGCCCGCTTGACCACAATCCAAGATCTCGCAACACCTCCGCATCCAGCCGATACCGAGGGCCACGAGCCACGAGCAGGTTCTCGGGATCGTCGAGGTCCTGCCTGGTTGCAGACGACTGCCGAAACGTCCGGCTGGCGAGCATCATGCGGAGGAAACGCTTCATATCCCAGCCGCTCTCCTGGAGTTCGACCGCCAACCAGTCGAGGAGTTCTGGATGCGTGGGCCGCCGTCCTTGCACACCAAAGTCTTCCGGCGTTCGCACGAGACCCGCTCCAAACACCTGCTGCCAAAGCCGGTTGGCCAGCACCCGGCTCACCAAAGGCTGCTCCGGAGCGACGAGCCAGGCCGCCAGACCCAGTCGATTTCGGGGAACGCCGGCAGGCAACTCGCCGAGCACCGCCGGCACACCCGGCTCAAGTGGGTCTCCACTCGGCTGGTCATACTCACCGCGATGCAGCCGTCGTGTGGGTCGCGGTTCCGGGAGTTCTTCAGCGACGAGCGTGGTGGTAAAGGCCCGCTCAGCTGCGTCGATACGGGCCAGCAGTTCACGGGCTTCTAGCCCGAGGGGCTCCGCAGCAAACGGTCCGGTTGGGCGGGCGACGATCCCCACCATGTCACGCTCGGCCAACTGCGGCCAGCGGCTGCGATCCTCCCCCTGCAGCCCCACGATGCCAGCCTCCACGAACGACCGGGCGACGGCGGCAATGCTTGCCCGCTCCCGTTCGAGCTGCTGCCATCCCGCCCAGGCCGCCTGATCCTCAGGCACCCTTACCGTCGGACCAAACGCATACGCATTGCGGTCGAGGGGAGGCTCAGCCGTGCTGTTGAAGAAGGCCAACAGCTGGTAGTACTCCGTGTGCGTGACGGGATCGTATTTATGCGTGTGGCAGCGAGCGCAGGTGAGGGTCATGCCCAGAAGAGCCGTGCCAAGCGTCTCGGTACGGTCAAAGTTGTTCTTCGCCTGAAACTCTTCAGGGATCACGCCCCCTTCGCTCGTCGTCGGGTTGAGCCGCACGAAGCCGGTGGCGATCTGCTGTTCGAGAGTCGGCTCTGGTAAAAGGTCGCCGGCGAGCTGCCACGTGATGAACGTGTCGAGCGGTAGGTTCTCGTTGAACGCACGCACCACCCAATCTCGGTAGGGATAGATGCCACGACGGTTGTCGAGGTGGAGCCCGTGAGTGTCACCGTAGCGAACCGCGTCGAGCCAGAACCTTGCCATGTGTTCGCCATACCGCGGGCTGGCAAGGAGTTCGTCGAGATACCGCTCGTAGGCGTCCTCGGACGTGTCGGCGAGAAACGCGGCGAGTTGCTCTGGATCTGGTGGCAAGCCGGTCAGCGTGAGCGCCGCCCTCCTGGCGAGTGTGTGATGGTCAGCCTCTGCGGCAAACCCCACCCCCTGTTCTGTGAGCTGCTTGGCGATGGCTGCATCGATGACACCGCTCCCGTCGACTGCCGCATCGGCGAGGGCTCCACGGGATGGCTTCTGAAAGGCCCAGTGCTGCTCGTAGCCTCCCCCTTGCTCAACCCAGGTCCGCAGAACCTGTTTCTGCTCCTCGCTGAGTTGTTTCTCGAAATCCTCGGGGGGCATTGGGTCGTCTGTGGAGTCGATCCGCGCGAGCAACACACTCTCGTGCGGGTTCTCCGGGTCGATCGCTCGGTAGCCACCACGGTCTGCGGTCGCTGCCTCAAAAGAATCGAGGCGGAGTTCCACATCCCCGCTTGCATCTGGGCCGTGACAGGCAAAGCAGGTGTCGGAGAGGATTGGCAGCACATCACGATCGAACGAGACGTCACCAGCGTGGGCATGGCGAGGCACCCAAGCGGATCCGAGCAGCACCGCAGCGACCACCGCCAACAGCACCCGCAGCCGATGGCTCGCCACCCGGCCACCCCCACAGCGAGCACCGCCTGACAACGTTCGGAACCAGCAAAGCATGGGGTGCAACATCAAAGAACATCCGGTGTGCGTTGGCATAGAGCGCCTCCCTCCTCCACTGACGATCCTACCCCGTGCCAACGTTTTCAAGCCACGTTTTTGCCCAGCACTGGGTTCCCTCCGTTCTGGATTTCTCGCTGCTCCCTGCTGACGGCCCCGTCGCGGATTGCAGCGGGAGCGCAGCGGCGTCACGCTACTTATCTGGGCCGCCGTTGCGATCGGCCGCAATCGGTGAGAAACCGTGAAACCCCAACAATCTAATCTGGCACGAACCAACGCAGAGGTCAGGCATGAGGTCACAACACACTCGGTTTACAGCAGTCTTGGTCGCCACGTTCTTCGTGGCGGTCGTCGGCTTTCTTGCCAGCCCCCATGCCGCGGCCGCCCCTGAGGAAACCACGGTCACGGAGGTGGCTCCGGGCGTCTTTTTCCGCAAGGCCCAGACCGTGCCGGTCTTCACTGGGTGCAATCAGGGATTCATCGTGTTTCGAGACTACGTGCTCGTGATCGACGCTAACTTTCCAGGCCAAGTTGATGAGGTGGTTGCGGCGATTCGGGAGAAGACCGACAAGCCGATCAAGTTCGTGTTCGACACGCACTACCACGGCGATCACGCCGACGGCAACGTGCAGTACAAGAAACTCGGCGCCACGATCGTGGCCCACGAACGCAGCCAACCCCTCTTCGAAACGAAGGGGGCGGATGGCTTCGAAGGAGCCAAGAAAAACCGAGCAGGAGAGTATGGCAGCCTCGACTACGAGATGCCGTCGGTCTACTTCTCCCACAAGTTGATCTTCGACGACGGCGAGCAGCGCGTGGAGTTGATCTTCTTTGGACATGCCCACACCGCCGGTGATGCGGTCGCCTGGCTGCCAAAACACAAGATCCTCTTCTCCGGCGATGCCTGCGTGAACGGGGCCTTTAACTACACGGGCGATGCCGACACCGCGAGTTGGATCGCGGTACTCGGAGCGATGGAAGACCTCGGCGTGAAGACGCTCTGCCCAGGGCATGGTGAGATCGGCGGAGCCGAGGTAATCGCCAAGCAGAAGCGATGGTTCAGCGACCTTCGCGGGCAGATCAAAGCGTCGATCGATCGCGGAGAATCACTGGACTCGATCAAAGAATCGCTCGACATTCCGTTCTACAAAGAATGGACGGGAGAGGAGGCACGCTCGCGAACCGAAAACATCGAACACGTGTTCGAAGAGCTCTCGTCTCCAGCAAAGTCGGCCCGCACGCGTCGCCCTCATCAGCATCCCCATCCATCCGGTAACGACCTCGGTGTCTCTCGCCCTGCGGTACGCCCGTAGTGTGTGATTTCTGGACGATAAACGCCTACACAACCGACGCCCTTCCAACGAGGCACCCGCTATGGCCTGGCCACGCCCTGCGTTTCACCACGAGCACGCCATGCTTCGACACGTCGGCATGCGTGCGACGTGTCGAGCGATAATGACGCTGCTCTTGGTTGGACTTGGGCTCCCTGGGGGAGCGGTGGCGGCAAACACGCCCAACTTCCTGTTTGTCATCGCCGATGACCTGACCCACCGCGAGCTCGGTTGCTACGGAGGCCAAGCCCACACCCCCAACATTGATCGACTGGCCACCGAAGGCATGCGGTTCACCCGCTGCTTTCAGACCGCACCGATGTGTTCCCCCACACGGCACACGATTTACACCGGTCTCTACCCGGTGAAGAGCGGGGCCTATCCCAACCACACGTTTGCCAAAGAGGGTACGCAGAGTGTCTGCCATGCCCTCGGCGAGCTGGGTTATCGCGTCGCCCTCAGCGGGAAGCGACACATCGGCCCCACGACGGTGTTTCCGTTTGAGTATTCGGGCATGAAAAATCCCGACATGGCAGCGATCGACCAACTCATGCAGGAGTCGAAACAGACAGGCACCCCCTTTTGCCTCTTCGCCTGTTCCAACGAGCCACACTCACCCTGGAACAAAGGGGATCCATCAGCCTACCCACCGGAGCAGGTCCAACTTCCCCCGTACCATGTCGACACGCCCGAGACGCGAGATGGTTGGTCTCGATACCTCGCGGAGATCACCTACTTCGATAGCCAGGTGGGCGAACTACTCAGCCTGCTCGACAAACATGACCTCGCCAACAACACGATGGTCGTGGTCACCACCGAACAGGGCAACAGCATGCCGTTCGCGAAGTGGACGCTCTACGACTCAGGCCTGCAGACCGCGCTGATCGTTCGCTGGCCCGGGCAGATCGAACCTGCCTCAGAGGCTGACGCGTTGGTGGAGTATGTCGACGTGCTGCCGACATTCGTAGAAGCGGCAGGTGGTCGGCCCGCGGAGAACCTCGATGGGCGTTCCTTTCTGGCGGTGCTTCGCGGAGCAGCTACCACACACAAAGAGCTCGTGTACGGCATCCAGACCACACGAGGCACGATCAACGCACCCCCGTTTTACGGCATCCGCTCGGTACGGTCAGATCGCTACAAACTGATCGTGAACCTCACGCCTGAGGTCACGTTCACCAACGCCTGTACCTCGTCGCCCGAGTTTCGCTCCTGGATAGCAAAAGCTGATGCCGGAGACGCCGACGCTGCCGACAAAGTTCGCCGCTACCAGCACCGCCCCGCGATCGAACTCTATGACCTTCGGGCCGATCCGTTTGAGTGGCAAAACCTGGCGGATGATCCGGCGCATGCCGACATCGTCGCACAGCTTCGCGGAAAGCTCGCCGCCTGGATGACCGCGCAAGGCGACGCAGGCCAGGCAACCGAACTCACCGCCCACGAGCACCAGCGCGGCGGGGAGTAGGGCTGGCCCACGCAGGCCTCAGCAACTGCGATCAGTCCTTGGCAATCGCTTCACGCAAGAGCGAGAGGCTCTTCGGCACTTCCACGGCAGGGTCACCCTGCCCTTCAAACTCCAGCGACACATAGCCTGTGTAGTTGACGTGCTTGAGCAGCGCAGCCACGCGGTCGTAGTCGATGTCGAGCGTGTACCACTTCCCACCGCCATAGTAGGTCTTGGCCTGCACGAGCACGGCTTCGGGCGCCAGCCGCTCCATCTGCGGGTACATGTCTTCCAGGAAGTTGCCTGTGTCGAGCGTGACCCGCAGCCACGGCGAGTCGATCGCTTCCACGATCCGCATCACGCCTTCCGCTGTTCGACCGAGGCCCCAGTGGTTCTCCAAGCCGAGGATCACGCCCTTTTCTTCGGCAGCGGGCAAGCACTCCTCAAAGGCGGCGATGACCCACTCGAAAGCCTCGTCGTCGGTATAGCCCGGCAACCGTGGCTCGATGCCTCGATTCGCCATCAACTCGTCGAAGTCTTTGGATGTTCCCCAGCGGCCGGTGTTGACTCGCATCGTAGGGATCCCGAGACGGTAGGCGATGTCGATCGACTTGAGCGTCTTCTCGACGTTGGCCTTGCGGACCTCGGGATCGGGCGACACGAAGCCTTGGTGCGTGGAGAGACCGTAGAGATCGAGGCCGTTCAAAAGGGCACGGCGTTTAAAGTCCTGCAGGGTGGCGTTCGACACCTCGCCCATCTGCACTTCGAGAATCTCCACACCGTCGAACCCCATCTCGGCAGCCTGGTCGATGCAGTCAGCGATCGGAGCGGGTTCTTCACGAAACTGCCAGAACGAGTAGGTCGACACACCAATCCTTGGCAGACGTCGCGAGCCCGCGGAAGCTTCTGCTCCGTGCGAAACGGCAGGCGAAACGGCAGGAGCGGCCGCGGTGGCAGCCAACGCCGCGCCAGCAGACAACAACGCACGGCGAGAAAGGCTGGAAGCAGGAGCTTGGGGCATGGCAGCAATGACCTCAGAAACATGTGGCACAGGGATCAACACAGCAAGTCGTTCGTCGACGGCTCTCATGAGCGACGCAGCGAGATGGCCTCGGCATGCTTCCGGTAGAGCCCACGGAACTGATGGTACGTGATCCCCAGCCGCTCTGCCGCCCTTCGCTGATGATAGTGCGACGCAGCCAGAGCCTGCTGCAGCATCGCAATTTCCACCGCGGCGATCGCCTCCGGAAGGGTGCCAGCCTGTGAGAGGATGCCGATCGAAGTGGCTCCCCCCGCGTGAACCGCTGCTCCATCGGAGGACTCCGCCACCGGGAGCACTCGCTCGCTGGCAGGACCAGCAGGAGCCGTGCTCGCAAACGGATCAAACACCAACTCTCGAATCAGAGCGGCATCACTGCGGTAGACAGCCCGTTCAATCACGTTTTTTAGTTCGCGGACGTTGCCGGGCCATGCATGACGAACGAGAGCTTCCTCAACCTCGTCTGAAAACTCCGGCAACGCCTCTCGCCCCAGTTCCCTGGCCATCTGCGCGGCAAAGTGCCGTGCGAGGAGCAGAATGTCGTCCCGTCGCTCGCACAGTGGCGGCACCCGCACCACCTCAAAGGCCAACCGGTCGAGCAGATCCGCCTTGAAGCGACCTTCCCGCACGAGCGCTGGCAGGTCGGCGTTGGTGGCCCCCACGATCCGCACGTTGACGGACCGCTCCTGCGAACTGCCCACCCGTTCAAAGCGGCCATACTCGACCACGCGGAGAATCTTCTCCTGGGTCTCGATCGGGATCAGCCCGATCTCGTCTAGGAAGAGCGTTCCCCCGTCTGCGGCCTCGAATCGCCCCACTCGCTCGGCGGAAGCGCCCGTGAAGGCTCCCCGCTCGTGCCCGAAGAGTTCATCCTCAATCAGCGACGGCGACAGGGCCGCGCAGTTCATGGCCACCAGAGGCGCCTCCCAGCGAGGCGACAGGTAGTGGATTTTGGAGGCGGCAAGTTCTTTCCCGGTGCCTCGCTCTCCGACCACGAGCACCGGACGATCCACGGTGGCGACACGCGAAAGGTGTTCCACAAAGGCAAGGAAGGCATCGGACTGGCCAAGAGGCTCTCGCATACGACAAAGAATGCCAAGAAACGGTCTCCTACGCCACTTTGTGGCATCAACATCCACACAAGCGGCATGCGTACTTCGTCGCGGACGTGAAAACCCCGCGTTTCCAACGAATCTGCGATTTCTTGCCGTTTGGCACTGAGGTTGCAAACTCCTTCCCTCACGAGACCAGCGAGCACCGCTGGCCACCACGCATCACCTCGCCGGCTGCATTCACGGAGGTTTCCATGGGCGTCTTCACCAGACTGAGAGACATCGTCAGTTCCAACATCAACGCCATGCTCGACGCCGCTGAGGACCCGGAAAAGCTGATCCGACTGATGGTTCAGGAGATGGAAGACACCCTGATCGAGGTGAAAGCCAACTGCGCTGGGGCCATCGCGAGCCGCAAGAAGGCGGAACGGGCCGAGGCAGCTGCCCGCGCCGCCGTCGCCGAATGGCACGATCGGGCTGGACTGGCCATCGACCGCGGACGCGAAGATCTCGCACGCGAAGCCCTCAAGGAGAAGAAGAAGTACGAGGAGAAGGCGGATCTGTTTGCCGAGGAAGCCATCGCGTGCGGGGAGATCGTGGCCCAGTACAAGCAGGACATCGCTGCGGTTGAAGAGAAGATCCAGGCCGCCCGCGACAAGCATCGCCTGCTTGTGCAACGGCACACTCGAGCCCGCAACCATAAGGCCACCCAAACCACACTGCGAAAAGCCGACAGCCTGGAGGCCCTCGCTCGCTTCGATCGGCTGGAGAATCGAATCGAACGTATGGAGGCCGAAGCCGACCTCGTGGATCCAGCGCGGAACGCGTCGCTTGTCGAGAAGTTTGAGGCCCTCCGCGGCGATGAGGCGATCGACCAGGAACTCGCCGCACTCAAGCAGCAGCGGCAGGGTGGCTGAACCACTGGCACACGAAGGAACTCCTCTCATGCGAAACGCCACCTGGATGGACGAATCCCCACGCCAGCGACGCCCTGGCCTCCTGTTTGGCGTCTGCCGCTGGACCGCCGACCGGCTGGGTATCGCCGCCACGTGGGTACGGCTCGCGGTAATCATGGTCGCCCTGTGGACATCTTGGTGGGCGATGGCCGCGATCTACCTGGCCATCGCGATCGCGCTTGGACGCACGGTATCTCGTGCATCTGACCGCAGCCCATTCGATGCACGGAACCGAAGCAGTGTGCGAGACTGGTCGACACACGCGAGCGACGGGTTTTGGTCTCGCATGGCAGAACTGGAGCGACGGCTCGATTCTGCTGAGCACCGCCTCCGTCGCAGCAGGACGTAACACCGCCACCAGCCGTCGTTCACCTTCCAGCAGCTCCGTTCGAGGAAAAACATTGCCATGTGGGGGATGATCGGCGTATTTGAGGTGGTCTTGGTGCTGATCGCCGTGGTGCTGGCAGTGACCACGGGCGTTCCGGCCCTCCGCAGCTGGTTTGGCACCAAAGCCAAAGCTCCCCCCAAGGAAGAGCCCTGGTTTCTCGGCGTTTGCTTCGCCGTAGCTACGCGGCGGCATGCCCCGGTCTTTGCCGTTCGGCTGCTCACCTTGTTGGCCATCATGGTCACCGGCGTGGTGCCGGGGCTGATTGTCTATCTCTTAATGGGAGTCTTTCTTGACCAGTGGATCCTCGCGATTCCCCCGTCGTCCACAGCAACAGGCGATCCATTCCCGTCGACATCTCCTGCCCAGCCCCGCTCAACCACCGCGCACGACCGCATCGGCCGCTACCGCATCACAGCCGTCATCGGCCGGGGTGGCATGGGGACGGTCTACCGCGGTCGCGACGACGCACTCAACCGCGATGCTGCCGTGAAGGTGCTACACCCTCGCTTTGCCGATGAAACGGGCCCTGCCTCACGGATTGTCGAACGCTTCGCGGAAGAAGCCCGCAGTATTGCCCGGCTGACATCACCGCATGTGGTGCAGATCTACGAGTTCGAGCCGCAGGCCACGCCTCCCTATCTCGCCATGGAGTTCGTGGATGGCCCGAGTTTGCAACAACTGCTTCACGAAAAGCTACAGCTCTCCCCCGCGGCCACCGCCGACTGTGGCCGCCAGGTATTGATCGGACTCGCCGCAGCCCACGCTGCAGGCATCATCCACCGTGACGTGAAGCCGGCCAACATCCTGCGGGCCGCGGACGGCACCTACAAACTGACCGACTTCGGCCTGGCACGGAGCTTCGAGCGAGCCGAAAACCTCACGATGACTGGCACACTCCTGGGGACCGTGTCATACCTCGCCCCAGAGGTTGCCTGCGGGGATGAAGCGACCGCCGCCAGTGATCTCTACAGTCTCGGTGTCACGCTCTACCAGATGCTGACCGGGAAAACGCCCTTCGGCGATGCCAGCCCGCTGAAACTCCTGCGACAGATCGCTGGGGGCGATCTACCTCCGCTCGCTGACGTGCGGGATGACGTGCCAGCGGTATTCACAGCCTGGCTCACGAAACTACTCGCTCGTGATCCTGCGGAGCGTTTCGCCTCCGCGACAGCGGCCCTGGCTGCGCTCAATGCCGTCGGCATCGCCCAACCGGCCAGCCACGAGTTTGCTCACACACCGTCCGCTTCTGCGCAGCCCACGCCGCTGGATGCCCCGTTCCGCGAGACTGAACGTTGGATACCACGCCGCGATGTCGACTCGATTCTGCGAACAGCGATGCGGATGGAGTCGGAAGGGGAAAGCCTCGTTGGGGAACGATCCGTACTGGAGATCGCCCGTGAACTCGGCGTGGATACCGCGCTTGTGCGAACGACGCTTCAGACTTACCAAACTCTGGCTAAGCCGAGCACGAGAAACCATGCACCGCACAACCGCCACGCTCTCAGCGGAGACCGACAGCGAACGATACGCTGGCTGTTCCTCATTGGCGTAATCTCGCTCGCGATCGTGCTGCTCACCTCGCTCATCGGCATGAGGCCGGGGTCGCCATCCCCTGAGTTTTCCCCCGCCGATGTGATCCAAATCGATCCCGTCCCCACGATGTTGAGCCCGCAACGAGCGCCGCCCCCCACCGCA
>JBMTLP010000062.1:0-11170 GCA_049433245.1 Pirellulales bacterium | reverse complement strand
CCGAGCTGGCCCACAGGCACATAGTCGGCCACTTCGCGGCCGTAGCCGAACGTGCCAGATGCCACCATGATCGGGTTGGGAAGCCTCAGGCGACCGAGTTGCACCGCGAGCGTTCCGGCCGCCACAGCGGTGTTGGCGGCTGCTGGCACGGGCTGGTTTGCAGGAAGAGACATAGCGCTCCAAGGACTCGCTTCTACCGTGGTCGGGTACGGGGGAGTGTAGCCGGTTTTCCCAGAGCCCCCAGCCCCTCGCGGTGATGCGGGGCATGACAGAAAAACGGATTAAATCAAGTTTGACGATTCCACCGGTCGATCCTCTCCTTGGATGCTGACAAGCAGGTCGCCTGGGCCGTTTAGCTCATTTGACACTAAATCCTTGCCAGCGCTAGGCTTCGGGCAGTTTTTCAGGTCGTGAATGCGGTACACAAAGCCGCTTCAGCAGACGTTGGGAGGTCCCGAGCCATGACCAAAAAGGACATCGTTCGAACAATCGCAGAAGAACTCGGACTCCCGCAGCAGGAGACCAGGAAACTGGTCCAAATCACGTTCGACACGCTCGTCGACACGCTGGTGCGGGAAGGCCGGATTGAACTGCGAAACTTCGGCATTTTTCAGATCAAGCAACGCGAGGCAAGAATCGGCCGCAACCCCCGTACCGGTGAAGAAGTACCGGTGATGGCAAAGAAGGTGGTGGTCTTCAAACCTGGCAAAAGGATGGAAGCGATGGTGCAGGAGGCCAGCCAACTGGCTCCACCTGCTCCGGATGACTCGGGTGAGGCGGAAACCGACCTCTCCCCATGATCCCTCGCTGCAGACAGCCGAGGGCATCGACGCAGGATGCAGGAGATGCACAGGATGAACGGACTCATCACTCGCTTCGCTCACCGCACATCGGGATCGCATGCCCGGCAGCTGTTTGGTACGCAGTGTGGCTCACTCGAGCCTCAAAGCGGCAGCAGGACTCATGGATACCGTGATTGCACGCGTGAAGAAGGTGGCGCGGAAGCGTCATCCCGAATGGAGGATCGGCTGATGCGGACAACGCCTAGGTTCACCATCACATGGCTCTTGTTGGTTGCGGCGATGCTGTCGACCTGCACCGGCTGCCTGATCCCGATGTATTCGGGTGATCCGGTGCGTCGTGCCAAGCAGTTGATCCACACGTCTGAAGACCTGCGGGCGATCACCGACGAGTGGGAGCGAATCTGGTTCCTCGACCAGCCTTCGCACATGAAGCCCTACCGCACCCACGGCGGCATCCTGTAAAGCGGATGCCTGCGTGGCGGTCACGTCCTAGATGTTGATCTTCGAGGCCTGCTCGACGATCTGCTCGAGAGGCACAAGGTTGCCCTTGTTGCAACCCGGACATGCCTCAGCGGCTTGATCCCAGGCCTCCGGCGTGCGGAGGTTTGAGTTCCAAAAGGGCCAGGTGCGACACTGCCTGGGCCTCTGTTCGTAGACCGTGCACCGTCGGGTGGTCGCGTCGAGGAGCACACAGTCGCCGCCGGTCCGCTCTTTGAGCGAACGACGCACGCCCACGCGTTTGACATACCGTCGTTCAAAAACCGCCGGCGTCATCTCGCAGGCAGCGGCCATCGCCTCAACCTCTTGCTGATTGACCCAGACGTAGCCTTCGGCGCCGGTGCAGCAATCGCCACACTGCGTGCACTCAAATCGCAGGCCGTCGGCATACCAAGGTTCGCCGTTTTGTTGCGATGCCTGCCCAGCCATGGCGTTGTCTCCCTCTGACCTGTTCTTGCCCACGAACGCTTAACCGCGAGAGCCGCTGCCGCCAACCGCCGCTGCCAGCATGCCCACGGTCTCCACAAGGGCCTCGCAGTCGTCCAACGTGTTGAACGGACCGAAGCTCGCCCGCACGGTGCCCTCCGGCGTGCCCAGGCATTCGTGCACGGCCGCCGCACAGTGGAAACCGCTTCGTACCTGCACTCCGGCAGCCACTTCTAAGGCCGTGGCGACCTCGGCGGGAGCATAGTGCTCCACGAGAAAACTCACAATCGGCGGGCCATCCCCACCTGCGATCACCCGGACCCCATCGATCTGCTCAAGCGACGCCCGGCACGCATCCGCGAGGCGCCGCGCGGCCTCACGCGGCCCAGCCCCAGCCCGCTCGCTGGCCTGCCACCAGCCCTCCGCGGCGACCAGTCCCGCGGCAGCCGCGAGGTCGCTTGTGCCCGCTTCGTGCCGGTCAGAAAAGGCCAGCGGCATCTCGAGCGTCTCGCTCTGCGTGCCCGTCCCTCCCTGCAACAGCGGCTCGGGCTCCACGCCTTCCCGACACCACAGACAGGCGTTGCCGTGAGGGGCAAGCAACCATTTGTGGCCAGGCGCCACAAGCACATCGGCAAGTTCCACCGCGTTGAGCTCAAGCACACCCAGCGTCTGGGCGGCATCCAGGATCACCAATCCACCTCGCTCATGCGCCACCCTCCTCATCTCACTTGCCGCCTGCACTGCCCCTGTCACGTTCGAAGCGTGGGAACACACCACCCACCGGGTTGACGGTCGCCAGTGCGTCGCCACCTCGCCGGGGTCAACGCGTCCAGCCTGGTCACAAGGCAGAACTGTCATCTCGATCACGCCACGACGGGCGAGCCATGCCAGGGGACGCAGGGTGGCGTTGTGATCAGCGGCCGTGGCAATCACATGGTCGCCAGGTTGCACAAGCCCGTGAATAGCGATGTTCAGGCCCAGGGTCGCCGTCGCAGGCATCGCGATCCGCTGAGGGTCAACGCCACCGAGCAGCCGTGCCCACGCACGTCTTGCCTCGGCAATGAGGCTGGCAGCCTCCATCGCCTCGTAATAACTTCCCCGCCCAGCCGCCACTCCCAGCTCTGTGGCGGCGCGGTGCCAGGCAGCAAGCACCTCGGGAGGTTTCGGCCAGCTCGTCGCCGCCTGATCGCAGTACCGACGAGGTGGCGATAACGGATCCCTCACCTCAGCCTCCGATCTGATACATCGCCCGCTCTGGTCGCTCAAAGCTGGGCGTGCCGATACCGTGTGCGGCCTTCTTCTCGGCAACGCACGCTCGCATCAGATTTGCAACGGCAGCGTCGTCGCCCCCGTCCCGCAGCAGCCTGCGTACATCCCATTCCTCCGTGGAGAACAGGCAGTTGCGAAACTGCCCATCAGCAGTGAGCCGCAGCCGGTCGCACCGTTCGCAAAAAGGCTGTGTCACCGGATCAATGAAACCCACCAAGCTGCCAACCGCGTCGCCGCCGGCATCGGTGTAGCGGTAGTCCACCGCAGGCTGCCCGCCGTCGTGAACAGGCACGGGCTCGAGTGCGCCAAACGCCTCCTCCAGCATCCCCCGCACCTCGCGCCCAGAGAGTACCTGGGGCTGCGACCACTGCCGATCGGCATCGAGGGGCATGAACTCAATAAACCGCAGTTGGAAGCCTTCGCTGCGGGCAAAGCGTGCCAGCGGCACCACATCCGCTTCGGTCAGACCGCGGATCGACACGGCGTTGAGTCGAATGCCCTGCAAACCCACACGTTTCGCCTCCGCCAGCCCGGCGAGCACCTGCGAGAGCCCTTCGCTGCGGGCTATGTAGCGAAACGTTTCGTCACGGAGGCTGTCGAGACTCACGTTCACCCGTGACAAACCCGCATCAGCCAACGGCCCCGCCTGCTCCCCGAGCAGCAGGCCGTTGGTGGTCAACGCCACCTCGTCGATGCCGTCAACGCGTCGAAGTTCTCGAATGAGTTGGTGCAGATCCCGCCGCACCAGCGGTTCGCCACCCGTGAGCCGTACGCTCCGCACACCGAGCTGGGCAGCTACCGAAACCACCCTGACGATTTCAGCGTAGGTCAGGAGTTCTTCACGCGGCTTGAAGGTCACGTCGATCGGCATGCAGTAGCGACAGCGGATGTTGCAACGATCCGTCACGCTCACGCGAAGGTCGGTATGCACTCGTCCAAATGCATCGACGAGCGGATGCCTGTCGGTTAGCAGTGGCTGCGTGCGGATGTCCGGCGAATGGTTCATCACGCGGGCCGCTCCTCTCCATGCACCCAACACGAGCGACCATCGGCCATATGGTCGCGCTTCCAGATCGGAACCAACGCCTTGATCCGATCCATCAGCCAGGAAACCGCGGCAAAAGCATCGCTGCGGTGAGCGCTTGCCACGGCAATCGCCACACTCGCTTCCCCCACCGCCACCATCCCCAAGCGATGGACCACACCACAGCCAACCAGTGCAAACCGGCGCACTGCTTCGTCCTGCACCCTCGCCAGGCACGCCAGAGCGAGCGGGCGGTGAGCCTCATACTCAAGGCGGTCGGTGATCACCTCGCCGGTTGTGCGACGGGTGGTGCCCACAAACAGCACGACCGCCCCAGCGTCATCCCCCGCGATGTCGCGGCGGAGGGCTTCCACGTCGATCGGAGAGTCCGTGAGGAGAGGAGGCCGCAGCCTCACGGTCTCTGGCGGGCCGCCAGGGATGTTCCCCCTCCGCTCATCGCTTGTGCTTGACGCCTCCAGCCCGACCATCTCCGCACCCACGGGTTGCTCCGTCATTCATCCGCCACTGACCGGTGGGATAACGGCCACATCAGCGCCGGGAGGCACCGGGTCCTCATCGCGACAGTACCGCTCGCCAACCGCCACGGCACAGCGTGCCAGCAACGCCGCCGCAGCGGGAACCTGCTGCTGCAGATGCGAACGAAGTTCCGCAGCCGAGCCACCTGCCCAGGGAAGCGTCAGTTCACGCTGCCCGGCGAGTTCCGCCACACCGGCGAAGAGCATGATTGTCAGGTGCGAAGCGTTCATGAAGTGCAGCGAGTTCACCATCCGAGACCCGCAGGCATCCGAAGCCCACAGGAGTCGCTGCATTGTATCGCGCGGCCGGCCGCCTGCTCCGGCGGACGATCAACTCGTCACCAACCGGCCGCTGGTGGCCGAAAGCGTGTTTTCCAGCCCTTCGAGGCACCCATACGACATCGCCAGCAGTTTCACCGGATGCACCGTCGGCTTGGTGGTGCCCTGCTCCATCTGCATCCGGCAGGCGGAACACTCCGTCACCCCAGCCGCGATGCGGGCTTCTCGCATCGCCTTGGCGAGGCGGTAGCCGGCCCGCAAGCTCGTGCGGTAATGCTCGCGGGCGAGCCCAAACGTGCCCGCCATCCCAGAACATCCGCGATCTTCAGAATCTAGCAGCAGACCTGGTATCAACCGCAGCAGGTGCTCGGCTGGGCTCGTCTCACTTCGCGCGCGAACGTGACAGGGCGTGTGGTAAAGCAGCCGCGCCGACACAGGACGAAAATCCAGCTTGAGACGCCCTTCGCGATGCAGTTCCCACAGATAAGTTGTGGCGTCCGTGGTGGCCTCCGCAACCCGCGCAGCATCATCGTCGTCCAACAACAGTGGGTAGTCATGCTGCAGGCAGGTGACCGCCGCTGGTTCGGTGCTGATGATGCGGTAGCCCAACCGCACCGCTTCCGACAACACGCGTACATTCCGCCGGGCCAACCTGCGGACCGTGGTGAGGTCCCCTTCAGAAACAGCCGGCATTCCCGACGCCACCTGGCGAGGATCGATCCACACACCGATCCCGTTGTGCTCGAGCACCCGCACCAACGCCTTGGTCAGAGAGGGGTCGTGCCGACGTGCAAACGTATCGAGAAACAGCAGCACCCGCGGTCCGCCGTGGCGCGACGGTCGCGTGTAGCCTCGGCGGGCCGCCCAGCGGAGCAGTCGGTTGCCGGCAAAAGGGGGCAGCTTTCGCCCTCGCGCGATGCCCAGCGTTTTCTCGATTAGCCAACGCGTCTGCGTGCCCTCGATGGCCATGTTCGCCAACGGCCGCACCGCGCCCCCAACCGCCGAGAGCAGGTCGACCCTGGACCGCAGCCATCGTCCCCACCCGAGTCCGTTCGTGGCCGCATGAGCAGCCTTGATCTCCGTGACGAGCGCCGGAATGTCGACACTCGTGGGGCAGTCGATCCGGCACTGGTGGCAGTTGAAACAGAGATCGGCAAGCGTTCTTGCCGCGTCGGTCTCCAACTCGCTGACCGCCAACTCGCCATCGAGCACGCGGCCGAGCAACGATGCTTTCGCTCTCGGCGACGCCTCCTCTGAGGGCTGCTCCCGAAACAGCGGGCACATTCGCGATCCGGGATCACGACTGCGACAACTGCCGCAACCGTTGCACGCCGAGACCTCCCCAGCCACAGCCTCGGGACTCCAGTTGAGTTGCGGCTCGAGGATTTCAAGCTTCAGCGGACGGCGGGCGTACCTGGCCAGCGGCTGCACAGCGCGGCCCACGATGATCCCGGGATTGAGCGTGCCGGCCGGATCGAGGCAGCCTTTCAGTTCGGCAAACACAGCCGAAAGTTCCGGAAACAGTCGGGTAAAGATCGACGTTCGTGACAGCCCAAGACCTTGCTCGCCACCGACGGTGCCACCGAGGCTCGCCACGTGCCCTGCCACTTCCTCGGCGAAAGCCTCCAACCGCGATCGTTCATCCGCATCGTGCACATCGACAAATGGCCGGACATGCAACTGGCCATGCCCAGCGTGCCCAAACAGCATCGCCGTCACGGACGTACGTTTCATCGCGGCTTGAAAGCCTTCGAGAAACTCCGGCAGGCGGTGGGGTGGCACCACCACGTCTTCAATGAACGGCACCGCCGGCGTGGAACCCCGCACGCCTTGCAGGGTGGAAACGACATTTCGCGACAACCGCCAGGCTGTTCTCGTCTCGTCCTCATCTTCCGCTCGGTGAACCGCGATGTTCAGTCCCGGCGTGGCCAACAGTTTGTCAATCGCAACGCCGAGTTGGCGACGCGCCTCGCGGCGGGTGTCGGCAGCAAACTCAACGAGCAGGCAGGCATCGGCCCAACGGGGAATGATCAGATCGAAGGTCACTTCTCGAGTTCTGGCGAGCGTGAGGTGGCGACGATCAAACAGATCGCAACTGCTCGGTCCGTCTGCGAGCAACTGCGGCACCGTCACAGCCGCCTTCTCGAGCGAATCAAAAAACACCAGCGCCACCGCCGTCGCGTGATCGCGGGTGAGGGTCTGCAGGGTGGCTTCGGTGACAATCCCCAGTGTGCCCTCGCTGCCACACATCAACCTCGCGAGGTCAATACAGCCATCCTGCCGGAGGTCGTGCAGTCGATACCCGCCATGCAGTCGTCGCGACGCCGGTTGCTCCCTGGCGATCACGTTCGCATGGCGCGCTAGCAGCCCGCCGACTGCTGCGGCCAGCGTGCTGGCGGTTGGCTGCAGGTCGTCGGTCGGTTCACCGGGTGGAGGGAGGCAGCGTGGCAAGCCACTTGGACGCGTCGCTTGCAGCGTGACCTGCGACCCATCCGCTAGGACCGCCTCTACCGAGAGCACGCGTTGCCGGATCGACCCATGCCGAAGAAAGCGGCTCCCGGAGAGATCCCTACCGATCATGCCACCGATGGTCGTCACGGCGACCGTGGCTGGATCAGGCCCGAGCATCCGCCCACGTGAGGCGAGTTGCCGATCGAGTTCGGCGGCCACCACCCCCGGCTGCACGCGGACCGTTCCAGCGGCATCGTCGATTGAGATCACCCGCCGCATGAGCCGGGAGGTGTCGAGCACGATGCCCGGCCCGATCGCCGAGCCGACAAGGTTCGATCCCGCGCCGCGAGGGTGCACCGAGATGCCGTTCTCTGCCGCCCAGCGAAGTGTGGCCGAGATGTCGGCCGCGGTGCGTGGCCGCACCACGCCGAGTGGCATCCGCTCAAACAGGCTGGCGTCGGTAGCGTAGAGCGAGCGAGTAACCGGATCGCAACGCACTTCCCCCGAGACAATGCCCCGTAGGTCTTCCTCGATGCGCTGCGGTTCATGGTCCATGGGGCTTGCTCCGACGTCAGTCGGCCGAGGCACCGCCAACCGACTGCGACGAAGCCCGCGGCAGGCCTGCGGCACTGGTGCGGGCCGTCATCTGACGATGCTTCTCGTGCGTTTCCAGATCGAAGGGCTCGTGCCGCTGCGTCACGCCGGGCCCGCGATAGCGAGCGCCACAGCGGTAGCAGGTGAGGCAGTCGGAGAAGATCAAAAACAAGAATGCGTCAATCGCAGCGGTCGCGAACAGAATGCCATAGGTCCAGAAGCGATAGCCGAAGCCCCAGGCCACGCAACTCGCGGCGAGGCCCAGCACCACGATCCCCACGCCAAGCTTCTGTGGAAAATCCTTCCGCACAAACAGTTCGTGGCTCGGGCACACGACGCACCGTTGCAGATGCGATCCGTCGATCGCCTGCCGAGGCACGTCGATCACATGGCCACAGCCGCTGCAGCGAAGCGAGGTCTGCGGCTCCAGTTGGTCAACCCGATTGTCTCGCCCGCACTCAGCACAGCGGTAGGTGATCTGCATCGAGGGATCCGTGAAAGGGGGTTCTGGCCGTGCGGGGTCAGACCGGCCAGCCTGCTCGGTCAGTCAGGAGTTGAGCGGTCAGTTCACCCACAATCGCCGCCAAGCAGGCCACATACAGAATACCCGTGGCGCTTTGGGTGTTGGGAATCTCGAGGGTCCGACGACTCATGACGAGCAGCACGGGCAGCCCCATCAGTCCTGCGATCCACCGCAACCCGCCCAGCGCGGCCGTGGCCGGATCGCCGATCTCAGCGAACAACGTGGGCAATCCGGCAAGCGCGATGATCGTTTCTCCGCCCCAGACGGCAAGCGTCCAGAGCACCATGGTTTGCAGAATGTCGACCCGCATCCCGGGGGCGTTGAGATACCAATGCCCAAGCAGCATCGCGTGAACACTGAGACCGATCACCAGACCTGCTGAAAGTGCGGCAACTGCTCCCAGCACCGATCCCGACGCACTTCCCACAGCCTCCAGCGAAGCCACTGTCGCCACAGCCAGTGCCGCCGTCACCACGAGCGTACAGCCGGTGGCGAAGCCACGCCTCGCGGCCAGCCACCCGATGCCGCCAAGCCAGGAGGCAATGGCCGCCACACCGCACGCCACACACACCAAACCCAGCGGCCAAGCGGTCGCCGCGGCCAGCGCGGCAAGCGTCGCCAGGCCCATCACAACGAGAAGGTTCACGCGAAAGAAACCGGCGGGCACATCCCCCGCGGGCGTGAGCAGGAGCCCCACCGCCATACCCCAGCCGAAGCGGCATAAAAACGCGACCAACAGGCTCATCCGCCGCGGCCCCCATAGATGAGCGCCATCACCTCGGAGCGGCTCGAGAGATTGGAGCGGAAGATCCCCTTCATGGCCGAGGTCACACAGAGGCTCCCGGGCTTGCGAACGCCGCGGATCGTCATGCAGGTGTGGGAGGCTTCAACCACCACCGCTGCCCCTCGCGCCCCAAGTTCGTCCATGATCAGATCGGCGATGGTTTCGGTCATCCGTTCCTGAACCTGAGGACGGCGGGAGACGACTTCCACGACGCGAGCGAGTTTGCTCAGGCCGACCACGCGACCACTCGGCATGTAGCCGATGTGAGCGTGCCCCATAAATGGCAGCAGGTGGTGTTCGCAGATGCTGTTGAAGGAGATGTCGCGCACAAGCACGATCTCGTCATACTTCTCCGTAAAGGCCTTCTGCATATGCAGCCGAGGATCGTCATGCAGGCCTGAAAACAGTTCGGCATACATCCGCGCCACCCGGGCGGGGGTTTCGAGCAGGCCCTCTCGGTCAGGATCTTCTCCAACCGCCTGCAGAATCTCCCGCACGGCTCGCTCGATCCGGGGTTGATCCACACCGCACCCAGCCGCGCGCTTGTTCTCATCGTTTCCGGCCATGCCTACAGTCGACTCCTCTCCAGTTTTTCCACAAGCCTCGTAGGACGAGCCTAGTTGACGCTGAAGCGTGGGGGAAACGGTCGCGGTCCGCCCCCGGCAGGACGGCCATCGATCGCTTCCAGGAGCAGTTCGGCACGTCGCACCACGTCGGTCTCACCGAGCAACCGGACTTTGCTCTCGAGATTGAGATTGATGGTGTAGGCAACGATGTCAGTCAGCATGCCGAGCGTGATCTGGTTCCCCAACAACTGGTCAAGCTGTTCAAACGCGTCGGGCATCTTGGGCAGCGAACGCTTAAAGCCGGCGAAGAGTTGCTGCTGGAGGTCGCTCACACCATCTTCGTCCAGATCTTCCGGCTGCGTGTCTTCGAGAATCTCCGACTCCACGACGCGAAAAAGCTTCTTGGGCGGAAGTTCTCTCACGAGTTTCAGGCGGCGAACGCCAAGCATCAGCACGTTGTAGGTGTTCTTGTCGGTCTGCTGGTAGGTCGCCACGCGACACAGGCAGGCCATGTCGCGAAGCGTGGGCCGCCCCTCTGCCTGCTTTTCCCACCCCGGAGCAAGTAAGCCCATCGCAATCAAGCGATCATCTTCGATCGCCTCTTCGAGCATTGCCCGATACCGCGGCTCAAAAATGTGCAGGGGCTGCATCACATGCGGAAACATCACGAGGTTGGGCAGCGGAAACACCCGTGCAACGCCCGAGAACTGATCCGCCGAGAAGGAGAAGGATTCTTCAGACATAGCTGAGGCTCGCGTCAGGCGGTGTCGTCGTCTGCCAACGACGCTGGTGGTGGCGGATCGAGGTGAATCTCAGGCAAAAGTTCGGGGTCGAGCGTGATGTCTGGAAAGTCTTCTTGGCTTGCTGCGACCTCGGCGAGACAGCGATCAAACGCCGCCACAAACTGCTCGAGGTCGAGCCCAAGGTGATGCGGTTTGTAGGGCTCAAGATAGGCCCGTGCCGAAGCGTGCAGTTTGCGAGCCCCGCGGATGTTGCCATTGCCGAAATGGTAGAGGGCTACCGCCGCTTGGATCAGGCCTTGGTAAAACTTTCGCGACGGCCCGCGGTAGTCGGTCCAAAGCTCCTCCCAGAGCTCATGGCTCTCGTAGTAGTCGCAGTCGTTAAAAGTGGCGATTCCTGCGAGATAGAGCCGCTCGTAGGAAGGATCAGGCTGGGAGTTGGTCATGGGAGTCCTCTTCGCCTCAAGCCTACCACTCAGGGCAGTTTGGGGGTGGCTTCGTGGCTCTGGCGACTGTGCTATGATGAGACTTGTGCGAGGAAGCCTGCCCCACCAACGCGATTCAGCTCACGCCGGATTTCGAGCTGGCCGAGTACAAGCGACAGGACCTGGTCTACGAAAAAGAAGACCTGCTGATCGCGGGGACGGGCAAATATCACTACTACAACTTCTACCGTT
>JBMTLP010000061.1:0-11210 GCA_049433245.1 Pirellulales bacterium | reverse complement strand
CGGGCCTTCCCAGGGAGCGCGAGGAGCGACTCCATTTCGTCCCAGTGGTTGTCATAAACGCCGCGCGGGCTGGTGTTGTGTAGCACCGCCAGGCTCGCCGCCTTGCCGACCACCTCCCCCATCATGCCGCAGGTTTTCATGACCCGCACGGTGCCAAGGGCTTCATGCGTGACCGACACACAGCGGCCGGCCATAAAAAGGTTTTCGATGTCTTTGGAATAGAAGCAGCGGTAGGGCACCGGGTAGCCATAGTTGCGATCAATCCGGCGATCATGGACGGCGATCGAGATAAACGGATTGTCAGGAAACTTGTCGGCGAACTCTTCCTTGGGGTAGTGCAGGTCGATCGACCAGGTGGAAGGCACGCATCCATCCGGAAACTCTCGCTTCCCCACAATGTCGCTCTGCGTGAGCACAACATCTCCCAGGATCCGACGGCTCTCGCGAGGGCCACCGATGAAGGCCACCCACGTGAGCATCGCGTTGGGATGGTCGGCAGCGCCGTCACCATTCTTCATGGCGTTGAAGGCTCCATAGACGGCCCTCAGGTTCCAGTCACGAATGCCTTCGGCGTCGGCGAGTGGGTCCTTGTCAAAGCCGCTCTCCCAGAACCACTGCCCGTGGAAGTCGCGTGGATAGGGGAAGTCGTCCATACCGAGAGGCAAGGCCCATGGCGTGTCGGGGAACCCACGCGAGGCTTCGGCGTTGGCCCACGCCCACATGTTGCTCATGCCCATGCGGCCTTTCTCTTCGATCACCGTCTCAGCTCCTGCCAAATCGCCGATCGTGGCATGGCCTGTGGCGTCGCAGAAGAACTCACCGGTGAAGACCAGACGGCGGCTCGTCCGCGTGTCGAGACAGGTCACACTCTCGATGCGGTCAGCTTGGCGATCGACGGCGTAGGCGTGCGTGTTGAGGAAGAGGTCGATGTTGGGCTCGGCTCGTACGAGCTGTTCTTTCTTGGCGTCTTCAAACTCCTCGTAGGTGCCCGGACTCTTGGTGGCATGATCCGCAAACTCCTCGACGATCTCGCCGATGCGGGGAAAGCGGCCACGGCGAATCAACCCCATCGCCCACACGCGAACCTCGCTTGATCCGTTGCCCCCGAGCACGGGCCGGTCTTGAATGAGCGCGACACGCAGCCCCATCCGCGCGGCCGAGATAGCCGCGCCCATGCCGGAGTAGCCGCCGCCCACCACAACCAAGTCGTAGGGTCCTTGAACTTCCGGTTCGGCCGGCAGGCCCAGCGCCTGCTGTCGCCAGCCGGGGAGAATGGCATCGTCGTTGGGAGGAGGCGCGTCGGCGGTGGTCAGGGCGATGCAATCACAGCGTCCATCAAAGCCGGTGAGATCATGCAGGGTGAGCGAGACGTCACCTGCTGGCAGTTCGATCTCACCTCCCGACTGCCAGTGCCAGTCGGCTCCCTCGGTGCCAAACTCCGTTGGGAGTTCGGCGCCGTTGATGGCGAGTTGGAACCGGCCCGGGGTGCCGGGAGCCTTCCACCGCGAGACCCAATCCTTCGTTCGCACGAACACGCGGTAACGGCCGGCTTCAGGGATGGAGACACTCGTGGTGGCATCGGCCACCGGAACACCGAGCCCGTGAGCCAGGAGGTAGGGGGAACCCATCTCATGGATGAACTGCGTGTCGAGTTGCCAGCCACCCGCCTGGGCAAAACTTTCGGCTTCAACGAGAACCGTGGTGTCGGCCCCTCGCACGGGAGCCGCACTCCCAAGGCAGAGAGCCACAACGACACCGACAGCAAGGCAGGCAGTACAGAGGCCACGGTCGCGCATCGCACGAGCTCCTTTTTTAGGATAATCCCCGTTTCGGGTCACAGTTTAGCCCCCGTTTCTGTCTGGCGGCGAGCCGCCGGTCAAGCAGCGAGAGGATGCGCCGCATGCGATCACACACATCGAGGAACGCCAGCGTGGCGATCCGATTGGTTTTCGGCTTGTTTCTCTTGGTCGGTGAGGTTGCCGCAGCAGAAAGGCCCCCCAACGTGGTGCTCATTCTGGCTGACGATCAGGCCTGGACAGACTACGGCTTCATGGGGCACGACACGATCCAGACCCCTCACCTCGATCGACTCGCAGCGAGGAGCTTGGTGTTCGAACGCGGCTACGTGACATCTCCGTTGTGTCGACCTTCATTGGCCTCGATGATCACAGGGCGGCAGCCCTTCGTGCATGGGATCACCGGAAACGATGTCGATGGAAAGAACAGACGCGCCGAACTCGACCTGCTGCCGCGGTCGCTGTTTCACCAACACCCGAGTTTCATTCGGCTGCTGACCGACAATGGCTATCGGGCGCACCAGTCGGGGAAGTGGTGGGAGGGTTCGTTCGCTGATGGTGGGTTCACCGAGGGGATGACGCACGGGGATCCGGAGCGAGGTGGACGCCATGGAGACGAGGGCCTCGTCATCGGCCGCGACACCATGCAGCCGATCGTGGATTTCATGACACGGGCGAGCCGAGACCAGACACCGTTTCTGGTGTGGTACGCCCCTTTCTTGCCCCACACGCCGCACAACCCGCCGCCGCGTTTCCTCGAGCGTTACCAGCGGACTGGCGTAGCGGCTGATGTGGCACGCTACCAGGCGATGTGTGCATGGTTTGATGAAACCTGTGGCCAACTGCTCGATGCGGTGGAGGCATTGGGGCAGACAAACAACACCGTTGTGATCTTCATCTGCGACAACGGCTGGGCTGCAGCGAGCACTAACCGCGACGATCCCCACCAGCAGGCGTGGAAGGATTTCGCGCTGAAGTCAAAAGGCTCGCCGTTTGAGAATGGCATTCGCACGCCGATCATGGTGTCGTGGCCGGGGAGAGTGGAGCCGGCACGCAGCAAGGACCTCGCTCAGTCGATCGACCTGTTTCCCACCATTGCTGCGGCGGCGGGCTTGGCAGCCCCGCCTGACCTGGAAGGGATCAACCTGCTTGATTTCGCCGCGACGCATCGTCGGCAGGCGGTGTATGGGGTCTGCCATGCCATTCACAACATGACACCCGGTGACCCCGATGACACGCTGCAGTATCGCTGGTGTGTGGAGGGCGACTGGAAGTTGATTCTTCGCGAGCATGGGGAAGACACGACCCGGTATCGCGAGGTGCATCGCTGGGATACGAAGCTGCTGCGGCTCTACAACATCACGGCAGACCCACACGAATCGCAGGATGTCTCCGGCGCATTTCCTGATGTCGCGAGTCGCCTGCGGCAGCAGATCGAGGCGTGGCATCCGCTCGGTCAGCCTGCCGGTTGAGCCGCTGCGACCGGCCGCATGCCCGCCCCAGGGGGCCGCCGTGGGGCGGCAGCGAGGGGCGAAGGTGGAGGAGCGGGTGGATGAGACCATGTCGCGGAGCCATCGCGGGGGAACGTTTGAAACAAGGCGCGACGCAGGTCAGGCGGTTGCCACCGGGGACACGCGGATCTTCCGTAGGGCCATCGATTTTTGGCGGGTATCCGTGCCCAGGCCTTTGTCGCGATCCGAGGCGGTGAAGGGGGCGGTGATGCACAGTTCGATACCGCCACCGAGAGCTTGCTCGGGTGAAATCGCAAACGTGGCCACGGTGCAGTTGTCTTCCACCGAACAGACCGGCGAACTGCCTAAACCATTGATGGTGTAGGTCGCTCCGGCATACACGTCCGGGTCGATGAAGGCGGCGAGGAACACTGATACCTGCTGCATCACGCCGGCCCGCACGGGCACAAAAACCCGCGACGTTCTCTCAGGGCCGAGCCAGCGGAACGTCTCTGAGCCGGAGCCTTCGCGGCCGTGGGCATTGGTTGCCTGCAGCGGGCCCTCGCAGCCAAACTCCCACACCGCAGCGTCTGGTCGCGAGAGCCCCGCCAACCGCTGCTGTCGCCACAGTTCGAGTGCGGCCGTTTCCAAGACGCGCTGTTTCCAGGCACGGTATTTGGCCTTGGCCGCCTCGTAGAGAATCAGGTCGAGGTCGACCATCGCCTCGGGGACGTCTGCGGCCAGTTCTTGTGTCTGCGATCGCGAGTGCGTTCCCTGGTTGAGCGCGCTCATGCGGCCGGGGGGAAGCCAGCCGTGCGAGATGCTGATCAGATGGGCAAACTCGTCGAGGTCGTTGATATCGGCAACGAAGTCGGCTCCCTCCAGGTTGGCCAGGGCGTCGTCGAGAAAAGCTTGCGTGTCGCACTGTTCGTAAAGCACGCGGCCGACGACCTGGCTGCTCATCGTACGGGTCTGTTTGTTACAGACGGTCGACCAGATGTCGGGTCGTTCGAGTGTCTGGCAGAACTCGGTAAGCGATGCCTCCTTGGCGAAGCCGTAGAGGTCGCGGCCTTCAGGGGCCAGTTCGTGGGCACTCTCCACGGGGATTCTCCGCAGATGCAGGTAGTGCGATGCAACCCGCTCCCTCGGCTCCCGCAGCACAACATAGGTGGTCAGTGGGCGGTACTGTTTGAGCAGTTCGGCGATGTGCCAGGAGTAGTGATTCTCAATCACCAGGTCGTGCGACCGCATGCCATCGACAAACCGTTGGCGGAGCAACGCGCCCGTATCCTCTCCGGAAAGGGCTTCAGCCATCTCGGCGATATGACGTTGGTGGGCCTCCCAGGCAGCCGTCGACTTCACGGCGGTGTAGATCTTCTCCAGTGGAAACTGCTTGGAGAGGAAGTCGGAGAAGGTGTTGCCGCCGCACTTGGGGATGTGGATGAAGAAGTGGACCGGCTGATCGGTGGTGGTTTTCGGACCCTGTGCCATGCCACACTCCATCGTCTGCTCGCTTGGGGGCCAACCTCACTTGCTGTGAGGCGTACCCTAGCGAACGAGCCGCCCTTTGGGCGACACCGATTGGAGCGAGCGGATTACGCGAGAACCTCGTTGATCACGTGCCCATGCACGTCGGTCAGGCGGCGGTCGATACCGTTGTGCCGCCAGGTCAACTTCGTGTGCTCTATGCCAAGCAGTTTGAGCACCGTGGCATGCACGTCGTGGACGGTCGTGGGGTTGTCGCGGTCGAGGGGCTTGTAGCCCCACTCGTCGCTTTCGCCGTGGGTGATGCCCCCTTTGATGCCGGCGCCACAGAGCCAGTTGGTGAACACGAATGGGTTGTGGTCTCGGCCGCGGCCGCCTTGGGTGCTCGGCATGCGGCCAAACTCGGTGGTCCAAAGCACGAGGGTATCGTCGAGCAGCCCACGCTGATCGAGATCCTTGATCAGGGCCGCCGCGCCATGGGCCATGCCAGAGGCGAGTGGGCCGTGATCCCGCTCGACATCTTCGTGGCTATCCCAGTTGCGACGCGGGAAGCCGTTGTCATTGCCACTGAAGACCTGCACGAACCTCACACCGCGCTCGAGTAGCCGGCGAGCGGTGAGGCACTTGAGACCAAAGTGGTGAATCTCCTCCTCGGCATTGATCTCACTTGGCCAGTCGCCGCGGCCTGGCTGCACGCCATACATCCGCAGCACGTGTTCCGGCTCATCTGCCAGGCTGAGGGCTTCTGGAGCGGCTGCCTGCATACGGGCGGCGAGTTCATAACTCTTGATGCGGCCTTCGAGGCGATGATCGGAGGCGCGGCTGGCAAGATGCCGATGATTGAGCCGGGTGAGTACAGCCCGCACGGCGGCATCGGAGTCGCTGGTAACGAACTCGCCGACGGAGTGGGGTAAGAGGTCGGCAATCGGGTCGGCTGCTCCTGGTTGAATCACGGTTCCGCTGTACCGTGCCGGGAGAAAGCCAGCGTCCCAGTTCTTTACGCCGTTGGAGGCGAAGCCGCGGTGGTCGGGGAGTACCACGAACGTGGGGAGGTCGTTGTTGAGCGAGCCCAGGGCGTAGTTCACCCAGCACCCCGCCCCAGGATAGCCAGGGAGCACAAAGCCGGTGGTCTGGTGGAGCGTGGCCGCGGAGTGTACGCCTGACGGACTGACCATGTTGTGGATGAAGGCGAGTTGGTCGGCCACCTCACCCAGTGGCGACACCACATCAGACAGGAGTTTGCCGCAGGTTCCATACGGCTTGAAGGCCCAAATGGGAGCCAACCAAGGTCCGAGGCCATTCTGGAAGGCTTCCACCGGCTCACCGAAGTCGCTCGGTTCACCCGCGTGTTTGATCAAGGCAGGTTTGTGGTCAAACAGGTCGATGTGGCTGGCAGCACCGGCCATGAACAGCTGCACCACACGCTTGGCCTTCACGGGATAGACACAGGCTGGGTGCGAGGTGGCTTCCGGTGAACTCGCGCTGGCGGCATTGCGGTCCTCCGCGAGCATCGTTGCCAGGGCGATCGAGCCCAGGCCACCAGCGTTGGACGTGAGCCAGTGGCGGCGGGTGGAGAGTCTTGGGGGCATGCGCGGCATGTTGGTCAGTCGATGTAGGCGAACTCGTTGAGGTTGAGGATCGCGCGGGCAGTGTTTGCGAGGCCGTGGGTATGGGTGAGGTCTACCAGGGTTTCTCGCTCGCTGGCGTCAGGCTTGCGGCCGAGGGCGAGCAGGAAGGCCAACTCGACCTGCGCGGCGGGATCGTCCCCCGCTTCTCGCTGCAGCCGGTCTGCGAGTTTCTCCGCCTGCACGAGCATGAAGCCGTTGTTGAGCAGCGCAAGCGCTTGGAGTGGCGACACACTCTCGTTCCGCTTGGCAACCCGCATCGAGGGATCCGCGCAGTCTAAGGAGGTCATGAACGGCTGGGTTTGGCTACGGACGATGAAGCGATACACGCCCCGCCGCCAGGTGCTCTCATCGCGCGGATCAGCAAGATCGTAGCGGTAGTGGGGAGAGTGCTCAGGGTGCTCGATTACGAAATCTTGCCAGCCGGGGCCTCCCATCGTGAGGTCGAGTGTGCCTGCCGTCGCGAGCACCGCGTCACGGAGAGGCTCGGCCTCGAGCCGTCGGCGATTCTGCCGCCACAGCAGCCGGTTCTCGGCGTCGAGCGTGGCACCATCCTCGCGTGAGGTCGAGACCTGGCGATACGTGGCACTCGTCACGATCAGCCTGTGTAGGTCTTTGAGCGAACCACCCCCATCCCGAAACGCAACGGCCAGCCAGTCGAGTAGCGCGGGATGCGAAGGCACGCCACCCATGAGGCCAAAATCGTTCGGGGTGTCGATGATTCCCTGCCCGAAGTGATAATGCCAGACTCGATTCACGATGCTTCGCCAGATCAATGGGTTGGCGGGATCGGTGAGCCACTCCGCCAAGGCCTGACGGCGGACTCCTTCCTGATGGCTTTCGGGAATGTCAAACCGGCTCGCCAGGTTTTCAATCAGCGACAACGTCCCTGGGCGAACCTCGCGTGTGGGCGCCAGCACGTTGCCTCGAGAGAGCAGGTGGATCGTGCGTGGCTCCCCGTTGCGGATCAGGGAGCCACCCGCGTAGACGATTGCTTGTTCAGGGAGCGCGGCGAGGGCGGCGTCGGCGTCGCGCACGCCCTGTTCGGCTGCAGCGAGTTGGGCTGCCTGCTCGGGAGTGCGGGTAGCGGTGAGCAGGGCCACCCGTTCCGCTTCCAGCGACTCGCGTTCGTCACCTCGTGCCGAAGGGCTCTCGCCATCCACCAGGTTGCTCCGGCCCCAGCGTGGCCCAGCTTCGATCGAGTCGAGAGACGTGACGTTCGCTCGTAGGGCGTGGTTCGACGGAGGCGTGTCGCCGAGCGGTACCCCAGAGGCCTCCAGTTCGGCGAGGGCGAAGATGAAGTCATTTGACCGCGGGGCCAACCGCGTGGCTGTCACCCGCACGTAGCGAGCGGTCGCGTCGACGGGATGCCGCACCGCTTTCACGCCTGGGTTGTCCACGTCGTCGGCATCACGCGCGGTGACCAACGTCACCCCCTCCGTAAACGCCGCGTCATCACTCACCTCCACTCGGTACCGCAGAGGAAAACCGAAGCCGGCGCCGATGTTGTTGAAGGTGTCGTGGCAGGGTCGCAGCACGATTTCGCTGAGAGGCCGCGACTGCCCCAGATCGACTTGCACCCATTTCTCCGTGTCGGAGGTGGCGGAGATCTCGCTATGCCAACCGTAAGCGGGGCCAGGGTTGGCATCGCCCTGCGGAATCGCTTCGATCGCAGCGTTGAGCGAGACAAGTTTTTCTCCGGCCGCGGCTGCGATCGCTGCATCGATCTCATGCTGAGCTGCGAGATGCAACTGCTTCTGCTCAGAGTGCTTCAATCGTTTCGCCGCCACGGTTGGGTCGGCGTCGTAGCGGATGTCGTCGCGGTCGATGGCGGCAAATACAGCCTGCAGGGAGTAGTAGTCTTCCTGAGAAACGGGATCGAACTTGTGGGCGTGGCACTGGGCGCACTGCACGGTCACGCTGGCAAACGTGCCGATGGTGTTGGCGACCATGTCGTCGCGGTCGAGGTGCCGCGCAATCTTGCCATCGGTCTTCGTTTCAGGCACCTCGCGATGACCGATGAAGTCCCACGGCCCTGCCGCGAGAAAGCCGATGGCCTCATGGCCGTCGCGCGTGTCGGTGTACAGAACATCGCCAGCGATCTGTTCTTCCACAAAACGTGCGTAGGGTTTGTCGGCATTCAAACTGCGAATCACGTAGTCGCGGTAGGGCCAGGCGTTGGGGCGAGGCTTGTCTTTGTCGTAGCCATGTGTGTCGCCGTAGTGCACCACATCGAGCCAGTGTCGGGCCCACCGCTCGCCATATCGCGGAGAGGCCAGCAGCCGATCGACGAGGTGCTCGTAGGCCTCAGGTGATGGGTCGTTGACGAACGCCGCGATCTCCTCCGGCGATGGTGGCAGGCCAGTGAGATCGAACGTCACCCGGCGGATGAGCGTCGGCCGATCCGCTGCTTTGGAAGGCGTGAGGCCATTACTGCTTAAGGTGTCGCGAATGAAGGCATCGATGGGGTTTTGCTCGGGCTCCACGCCGGGAAGGTCGCGAATGTTGGTGCTCGGCGGCGGCACGGTCGGCTCGAGGAGAGGTTGCCAAGCCCAGTGGTCGAGCCGCTCGTCACGGCGAACGGCATCTTGCATCTCGTCATCACCTGCTGGCCAGGGAGCGCCCGCATCGATCCACTTCTGCAGTTGGTCGATGTCGCTCTCGGTAAGAGGAGGGCCATCGGGGGGCATCTGCTCGTCGGGGTTTCGCGAGCGGACGCGTCGAATCAGTTCGCTGGCAGCGCCGTTGCCGCTGATGATCACGGGACCAAACTCACCGCCGGACGACAGTCCAGAGGGCGAGTCGAGTCGTAGGTTCGACTCTTGCGCGTTAGGGCCGTGGCAGTCGGTGCACTGCGACGAGAGCAACTGGCGAGCGGCCTCCCAGGGGTCGCTGCCTTGCGGATCCTCGCCTCGGCTGGCGACAGTGCACACCGCGAACAGCAGCAAGGCAGCAAGAAAAAACATCGTATTTCGCCCCATGGCCGACCCTTTCTGCGTCTACTGTACGCTCTTTGTGAGCCAGCCGCGCTGTCGTTGAGCCATCTGGTTTCCATTTGATCCCCCATCTGGAGGATGATCCCCTAAGTTCGCGGTCGTCAGTGAAGGTGAGCGCACTCCTTGCGAGCAACGCTGTGGCAGCGGCTGCAGCTCACGTTGTGATCAAAGAGGCATAAGCGACCAAGTTCACAGTCACCTCAGGCGAGGTCGGCCCACGGAGCCGTTCCCTGCGTCTATGGCGATTGACCCAGTTCGAAAACCACGCCGATTCGCCACATCAGGGATTATTGTGGGTGGCTCCGAAGGTGCCGGGGCTGTTCGTGCCATGTCGCCGGACGTTCGCTCCAAGCCGACCAATCCGCGCGGCGGATCGGTGCCCGGCCATCCGCGTTCTCTAAGGAAACCGTGCTTCGCCATCGTGGCTTCGCTTCGTTTCCCATGCCGCTCGATAGGCACGGGCGGCCTCTCAGGCCCACAGAGTTCTCGGAAGGCCACCCCATTCCCAGTCGGGGCATCGTGGTTGCATGGTGAGGAATCCTGAAATAGGCGAAAGCATGTTGGTAGCGAAACGTGCGCGGGGGTCGACCGTTTCCTGTTCTAGAGAACCTCTGTGCCAACAAGTTCAACAGAGCCTCCACGTTCGTCAGCGTTTGGCTTTCGCATGGGAGACTGTGAGAGTTTTTTGGGCAGGGGTTGGGGAGGTCTGGAGAAGCCTTTGGGCAATCCGCTGGGTTTGTGAACGCAGAAAAATCGCCCGCTCTTCCTCGGTTTGATACTACGTCTTCTAACTTTTATTGGGGAACTGATTCGATGTCGATTTTCCAGAGGCATGCATCTGAGGCGCGCTCTCGGCGTGGTTTCACGCTTGTTGAGTTGCTCGTGGTCATTGCCATTATCGGTGTGTTGGTGGGTTTGCTGCTGCCAGCGGTGCAGTCGGCCCGTGAGGCTGCCCGTCGGTCGGCCTGCATGAACAACCTCAAGCAGTTGGGGTTGGCGCTGCAGAATCATCACGATGCCAAGGGCAGTTTCCCGCCTGTGGCCACGTTCGGCCAGCCGGGTCCCTACCCGCAGCGTGCCAGCCACCACACTTGGTGCACCTACGTGCTGCCTTTCATGGAAGAGACCGCCCTCTACGACCAGACGGACCTAAAGCTACCCGCTTGGGGGCAGCCGATTGTTGGGAAAGAAGTCGCTGGGCTGCTGTGCCCTTCCGACGGCGGTTTCCGTAAGGCAACCGAAACACACGGCATCGCCGTGACGCACTACTTGGCCAACGGTGGTTGGCATTGGTGGGAAGGCGCGGTGGCTCCTGGTGGCGTGTTGCCAGCGGGTGTCGACTACATGGGTGCCTTCCCTGGTGGCGACGCCTTGAACATGCGTGACTTCACCGACGGAACTTCGAAGACCATCCTGCTGGCCGAGGGCAACTCAACCGGCTACAAGCCACTCTCGGATCCTTGGATGAAGAACAACGTGGGTGTGCCGCGTCTCAAGAATGGCGAGGGTGTGTTCCACTCGGCATTTGTGTTTACCGGTATGGGCGGTCGCTGCTGTGAAGCTGGCCAGTTCTATGAAGTTGACGACGGTGGTGTGAAGGCTGCCTGGAACTGGTTCCGTGCGGCTCCGCACGCGTACATGCCCAGCTACATCAATGCCTGGGGCCTCAACAGCGAGTGGCCAGGTCCCGGAAGCATTCATCCGGGTCTGGAAGGCTGCCTGATGGCGGATGGGTCCGTGACCTTCGTCAACACGCAGATCACGTACCAGGATTGGTGCGCCATGAACGGCCTGAAGGACAAGCAGCGTCCAGAGTATTGATTTGCTGTTTGACAAGAATTGAACGACGTTGGTGGG
>JBMTLP010000060.1:0-11169 GCA_049433245.1 Pirellulales bacterium | reverse complement strand
TCGATCCTTCCATCGTCGAAGAAAGCCATCACGCGAAGTTGTTGCCGCTGCCCCGCAAGGAGTGTGCGTTCAGCTGGGAAGACCTCAATCCGCGAAACCCGCGGCGGCTCCGCACCACTTGGCCGGGCCCCTTCACGAATCCACTCGGCCACGAGTTCGTACGAGGGAGACCCCACTTCGATCAGTTTCCCACCTCCGTGGGGCACCTCAGCGGCGGCTTTGGCCAGCAGCAGACTTGTTTCCGGAGCGACGAGCGAAATCCGCCGACCGCGGGCTTCCTTGACGAGATGCTCATGGTCCTCGGCGGGTTCGAACCCGAGCAGCGACAGGCGGAAGCCATTCTGCCCACCGCTCTTGCCGTGGCAGCCACCACCGTTGCAGCCGTACTTTGTGAACACCGGCACGATCTGACTGATGAAGTCGATCGGCGGGTCGTTGCCGATGCGTTCCACGATCAAGGGAACTGCAACCTCGCTCGCGCCTTCGAGCGTGGCCACCACCTGCCCCTGACCGTCGGCCAACGGAATCAGCATGCCGCCGGGCTCGACAGTCGCGAGCGTCGCAGGCTCGACACGCCAAGCCACAGCTCCGGTTACATCCACGTCGATTGGCGCGGCCGAAACTCCAGTTGCCACGAGTTGACGGCGATCTCGACTGCCGACCAGCCGCAGGGGCCCGGGCTCCGGTTGCCCGGTCGACACCTCGATCGACAGGCCCGACGCGGCGGCGTCATCAGCAACACTCACCCCGCAGGCGCCCGCGACGGCAAGGCACAGTACGGCAACCACCCCAAATCGTATCCGCATCGTTGCTCCTCCTGGACGACGACCCGGCGGGGCCTTCGATGCACGACTCCAGTATGCTTCCTGAATCAACAAAGTTTACCAGAACGTCACAATTTGACTGAAATCAACCAGCCACCTAAGCGATCTCTGCCAGAGGTGCCGTCGCATCGCCATACGCTTGCAGCGGGACCCCCATCACATCGAGCAACGACAGGAAAAGCCGGCACATCTGCCGCTGATCCGCTCCGGCGTAGTCAAGGACGCGGCCACCAGCGATCCGGCCTCCGCCACCGCCAACCATTGCCACAGGCAGTTGGTCGTTGTCGTGGCGAGCCCCCGCCATCATGCTCGAGCAGAGCATCACGACCGTGTTGTCGAGAACCGAGCCCTCCCCTTCCTGCGTTTCCGAGAGCCGCCGCGCGATATAGGCCATCTGCTCCACGAAGAACTGATTCACCTTCAGCCAGTCTTCACCGTCGGAGTGCGAGAGGAGGTGGTGGATCATGTAGTCAATCCCTTGGGTGGGATTGTCGACACGGGAGAGATTGGGGAACCGCAGGGCTGAGTGATCGTTGTTCAGCTTGAGCGTGACAACGCGTGACGTGTCGGTCTGGAAGGCCAAAACCAAGATGTCGCACATCAGCCGCATGTGCTCGGCGATGTCTTGCGGCACCCCATCAGGCGGGCGCGGACGATCCGGTGCTGCGAGCGGTGGTCGCCAGCCCTGGAGTTCACCCCGTTTGCCAGCCCCTTCGATCCTCGACTCCACATCGCGAACGCTATCGAGATACTCATCGAGTTTGCGACGATCGGCCACGTTGATCCGCCTGCGAAGATCGGCCGCATCTGCGATCACCGCGTCGAGCACGCTGGCATCCCCCCGTTCCACGTCATCCTTAAAGAGGCGATCGAAGGCGAGGGCGGGATAGAGTTCCAGCGGCGTCGGGGTGGTGGGCGAGCTCCATGAAATATGCGAGCTGTAGAGCATCGAGTAGTTCTTGTGCACCGACGGGTTCGCCCGCTCACAGCCCAACACCAGGCTCGGCACTTTCGTGGCTCTTCGGTGCGACTGGGCGATCAACTGATCAAAACTTGTGCCAGAGCGAATCTCACCTCCACTCGCCAGCGGCGCACCCGAGAGCAGGTTGCCCGTTTGTGAACTGTGGATGTTTCCTTTGCGGGCCTCTTCGTGATAGAGCCCCTTCACCAACACAAACTGCTCACGAAAATCAGCCAGCGGCTGGAGCACGCGCCCCAGTTTCATCTCAGAGCCCGTGCCTTCGGCCCACCACTCTTGCGAATGAAACCCGTTCCCGGCAAAGAGCACCGCCAAGCGGGTCGGCGGCCCAGCAGCAGCCTCCTCCGCAGCAGCCACACCGAGGGGCCGAAAGGATTCGAGCCAAGGCAGTGTCATCGACACTCCCAGGCCTCGCAGGACCGCGCGACGGGAAGAACGGAGACCGGCGTTGGTGACCAACGGCTGCGTGTTCATAAGTGACCCCTTCGAAAGAGCGTTCTGGAGAACCCGACGTTGTGTGGTGTGTTCAATGATCATCCGCCGCAAGCGGATCGTGATAGTCGCGACCCCGCGTCATGCGAAACTGCGGGCTCAGCACAATACCTTCGATCGCGTGACCGATGCGGTATTCGTTCTCCGCAAGTTCCGCGAGCATCGCATCGAGGAGCGGTTCGTCAGAGAGCTGGACAGCTCGACCGAGCGCGTAGCCGAGGAGTTTGCGACAAAACTGCCTCGTGAAGTCGTCGCGACGCTCGTTGAGGAGCCAACTCCTCAACCCGTCGACGCCCACGATGGTGGTGCCATCAGCAAGCGTCGTCGCGGCATCAATCGGCTGACCTGCTGCATCGACCGCTCTGAACCGGCCCACTGCGTCGAACTGCTCCATCGCAAAGCCGAGTGGGTCGATCTTCTGATGGCACCGTGCACACGACGCATTCTCTGAGTGGAGTTCGATCAGTTGCCGCTCGGTGAGGCCGGCAGGCACCGTCTCCGCCAAGAGCGGGACATCCTTCGGCGGCTTGGGCAGCTTCTCACCAAGCATCGTTTCAAACAGCCAATTACCCCGCAGAATCGGACTCGTCCGCGAGGCTCCGGCCTGCGTTGCGAGCGTGGAGGCGAGTGTCAGCACGCCACCGCGTCCGTAGGCCCGCACCCCTTCCACACGCTGCCAGGCGTCTCCCTCCACGCCAGCGATACCGTAGTGCGTCGCCAACTGCGCGTTGAGGAAGGTGTGATCGGCATCGAGCAGGCTCAGCAGAGAGCGGTCGTGCTGAAAGAAGTCGGTGAGGAACAGCACCGTCTCTTCTTCGATCGACCCGCGCACGGCAGCAAACTCAGGAAAGAGTTCCTCATTCTTCTCGGCATCCCGCGCGAAGCCCGAAACATGGAGCCAATGCGTGCCAAACTCGACCGCCAGGCGACGGGCTCGTGGATCTCGCAGCATCCGCTCGGCCTGAGCTGCCAGTACCGGCTCTGTGAGCAAGGTGCCGTCGGCAGCCGCGCTGAGGAGTTCCGCGTCTGGCGGTGAAGACCAGAGGAAGTAACTCAGCCGAGTTGCGAGTTCATAGCCGTTGACCGGCTGTGGCGCTTCGCCCACGGGGGGGTCTTAGAGATTGTAAAGAAAGTCTGGAGACACCAGCACCCGCGTTACGAGCATCGCCATCGCCTCCTCGTGCGGCAAGCCTTCACCGAGGAGGATCGCATGCAGAGACCGCACATCGTCTACTTCGGTGGCCTGGAGCGGACGACGAAATGCCTGCTCGGCGAAAGCGATCAACGCATCCAGCTGCGCGGGCTGGCTCGCCACGAGTCGGGCTCGATACGCCTCCGCTCTTGCTTCGACTGCTGGCTTCATCTGCCGAAAGGGGATAGCCAGGTCCGGCCGGTCCTGCGTAGCAAACTCCGTGATCTGCTCCAGCGAGGCCTCCAGTTTGAGTGGCTCGGCACTGACAAAGAGCAACTGATCCCAGAGCCTCTCTAAGGCTGCGGATTCCGCGTCGCTGAGCATCAGCCGTCGCAGCTGCTCGTCCTCGCGATAGAGCACATTGAGCGTTACGACTTCGTCCACGGGCACAATCCGCACGTAACACAGCGCCTGCGGAAACAGCGCGCGAAACTCAGCAAAGGATTGCGTCATCCGACGCCATCCAGCGGCCCCCTCGCGGGCCACGATCGACAGATCTGGCCGCAACGGACTGTGGGGATCGAAGTCGCCCGGCCCTGCCGACACTTGCGCACTCGCCTGCTCGCCCGCCTCGTCGGCGATCACCGCTGCGGTCACCAGTTCGCAGCCAGCGACCAGTTCCGCCGGCACGCGAAACGTGCGAACCTCCGGCGCCTGCAAGCGGATGTTGCCCTCAGTTGCGACCGCAGACCGCTCTGCCAGCCAGTCTGCCATCGACGGCGCCAGGATCGGCCCCGTGGGTGCGAGCAACAGCGTTCGCAGCGTGAGATCGGCCGCCCCTGCCGGCAGCGTGGCGGGGTCGGCCGCCAAGACGGCCGCGAGTTCTAGAGCAATCGCTCGCTTCTCAAGCCGCCCCCCGCTCGCCAGCCAGCGAGCAGCGAGGGATCCGGACGGGATCAGCGGCTGAGCCTCCTCTCCCACAGGTTCACTCGTGAAGTGCCACACGCCAGCCTGCCCCTGGCCGTCGGCATGGGGATTCCCCGCGAGGATCTCGGGCGACACATCAGCTGCCAGATCCCACGTGTTCGTGGGCGACGCAATCTTCAACGAGATGGCTGTCATGTCGCAGGCGTGGTTGCCATCGCGTGGGTCGATCACCAGGCTCACCGCATCCCCGGCCTGGAGCGGGAGCGGCTCGACTGGTGCAAAGACCTTGGCATCCCCACCGTCGGCGATGCCTTCGGCCACAACCTGGCGAGTTCCCTTGCGTCGGATCTGCACACTCCACGCTACGCCATTGCCACAGCCAATGTGCGCCCGCTGCACACTTCCCTCGACCCGCACGTCGCACGCCATGGGGCTTACCCACGACACCAACACACGCCGGTTGGGAGCCGGATGCACACCAACTGAGTGGGGCCGCATCGTGCCCGGTATCTGGACTTCCTGATCCGACGAGTTGGCCAGCACTGAGAGCGCATCGGCACCCGTCCACCCCGTGATGAAGGGCCACGCCTCAACACCTTCCGCCCGCCCCTGAATCGGCTCGCCAAGATTCACCTCTCCCTGCGCTTCAATGCCGAGTGCGTGAAGCCAGCCCTGCAACAGACGTGGATCGACCTCGTGCACAGCGGCGAGTTGCTCGAGGCTCGGCACGTCGTCGCCTCCTGCATCGCGCGAGCGTTCCAGCACCTCAGCCGCTGCGGCGAGGCACGCGACCGTCTGCTCTGCAAGCATCCTCCGCCACGCCCCCACAGCGTCGGCAAGGTCTTCCACTGCTGCGAGTGGGAGGTCACCGCGGCCGGGAGCAACGAGCCGCGGCTGCTCAAACACAACGACATCATCCGCCGGACCATCTCCAGCTGTGGTAGCGGCAACGTGCAGCGTGATCATGCCCTCGGCATCCGCCGACGGCATCGGAACGCGAAACTCCTGGCGAGACACCAGCGGTGAGACGGCTTCCATCCACGAGGCCGGGCCATCTTCACGTCCCAGGTGGCGACCGATCTGGCCCACCTTATTGAACTTCCAGAGGACCCGTTGCCATGCCTCCACCTCAGCGACGAGCGACGACTCCGGCACCGATGGCTGCTGCCCCCAGAGGTCACGCAACCTGTCAACCAGCAGCGACCGCTCCGCCTCGGTTAGCAGCGGCGACGATCCTGATCGGGCCGCGATCGCGGCGGCGACCATGTTCAGATACTTTGGTGAGATGCCGTGCGATGCGGCAACGTCAGCCACGCGATCTGGCGTGTTCGCTCCCGTCGCGAGTTCGCGAGCCGCACGGAGCGTAGCCTCAAGTGGCAGAAATCCCTCTCGACCCATGTCGAGCGTGATGCCCTGCTCCACGGTGGTCTGAGACTGCACTGCGGCATCCGAAAGAGGCCGCGTGTACAGACGGTAAAAGTCGCGGATTTCCTCGAGCAGTTCATCGGTGAAGTCTCTGCGCGACTGCCCCGCCGAAAAACGCATGCCGTCTGGAAGGAGCACGAGATGGCTGGCCACATCCTTCCCTGCATCGAGATATTTCACCACCATCGACGGTGACATCACGAGCGACGCACCGGTGTTGGTGAAGCCCTCGCCAGCCCCACCTTCTGCCGGAAACTCACGAGCGGGATCGAGCGCGTCGACCCCGGTCAGCTCGCGAATCGTATAGGTGTATTCCGCGTTGTTTAAACGCCGAAGCACAACGCGGCCGGGATCACCGGCATGCGCCTCAGCCTCGCTCCGCAGGAACTCCCGCAGCCACGCCGTGATCGCCGCTCGCTCGGCCTCCGTCGGCTGCTCGGCATCCAGGGGAGGCATCTGGCCGTCGGCCACCACCTCGGCAGCCCGCTGCCAGTGCCGCAGCGCACCCCGCATGGCGTCTGGCGATCCAGCCCCAGCCAGATCCACATCTCCCTCCACCACATCACCCGCATGACAGCCATGGCAGTACTTCGCCACGAGGGCAGTCGTGGCGTCGCTAGCAAGTACGTGTGTGGTCGTCCACAGCATCCCGATGACCAGGCACCACGTCTTCCACTGAACTCGGCCACGCTGCATCACTTCATCCTTCTTCGCCATCATGCGAGTACCTCTCGAACCACCGAGCCGTGCACATCAGTCAGCCTGTAGTCCCGCCCCGCATGCCGATACGTGAGCCGCTCATGGTCGAACCCCATGAGGTGCAAGATCGTGGCGTGGAGGTCGTGCACATGCACCGGCTGCTCGACCGCACGGAGCCCATGCTCGTCCGTCGCACCATGCACCCATCCCTTTTTCACTCCCGCCCCTGCGAGCCATGAACTAAACGCCCAGGGATGATGCTCGCGACCCAACGCGTCGGCGGTGTTGTTGAAGGGCGTTCGTCCAAACTCGGTGGTCCAGACCACGAGCGTGTCTTCGAGCATGCCGCGTCGCTTGAGGTCGCGCAACAAGCCAGCGATTGGCTGGTCAACATTCTTTGCCAGCGGAACGTGCGTCATCATGTCGCCATGGGCATCCCAGTTGCCCGACGAACCGGTATCGATCAGTTCCACAAACCGCACACCTCGCTCAACGAGGCGGCGTGCCACGAGACACTGCCAGCCAAAGCCCGTGTTCTGACCTGGCTGCAAGCCGTAGAGGTCGAGCGTCCCTGTGTCTTCATCTGCGAGGTCAAAGGCCTCCGGCACAGCCATCTGCATGCCAAACGCCGTCTCGAAACTTCGCAGCCGCGTCTGCAGCAACTGATCGCCCTCACGGTCCGCGAGATGCATGCGATTGAGCGTGTTGAGAGCGGCAAGCTCCGAGATCTGCCGTTCGGCGGGAATCCGCGGAGTGACATTGGCGACCGGTGTTTCGCCGGGCACCACAAGCGTTCCCTGGTGCGCCCCCGGCAGGAAGTCGCTCGCATACACCTGCGTTCCCGCATAGGTCTGCTGCGGTGCAATCACCACAAAACCGGGCAGATTCGCGTTCTGTGACCCGAGGCCATAACTCATCCAGGAGCCGATGCTCGGCCTGGAAAACGAGAAAGACCCCGTGTGCATGCCCAACGTGGCGTTGTAGTGGTTGGAATGTGACGTGTGCATCGAACGGATCAGCGTGATGTCGTCCACACACTGAGCGACGTGCGGAAAGAGGGAACTGACCTCTGTCCCGCACTCGCCATACGGTGAAAACTCCCACTGCGGCCGCTTTAAGAAGATCCGTTCATACCCCGGCCGGTCCTTGATCTCGGGGTGGTCTGCCTGGATCTCCTTGCCGTGATCTCGAGTGAGCGCTGGCTTGGGATCGAAGGTGTCGACGTGGGAAACGCCGCCCGTCATGAACAGAAAGATGATCCGTTTCGCTTGGGCTGGAAAATGCGGTGGGCGGGGAGCCAGTGGATCAGCTGAACCGCCAGCCTCCTGGGCGAGCAACTCGCTCACGATCCCTGCAAACACTGAGGAGCCGGCCACGCAACTCTGCAAGAACGTTCGCCGCGGCGAGACTGGGCCGCAGGCAGGCATCCACGCTGCATGTGCCGAGTGTGATCGTGTCATCGCAGTCTTCCCCGGCCACTCTGTGGCGACAGCCCACTAGTCAATGTGCAGAAACTCATTGGAAGCCAACACCACACGGGCGAGGCTCGACCAGGCCTCTGCGTCATCGAGCGTGGCTCCCGTCACCAGTTCTTCGAGCACGCTCACCTCCTGCGGCGACGGCTCTCGTTGCAGAGCGAGTTCAAAGGCTTGGCGAATTACATGGTGCACCAATTCCTGCGGCTCTGCGTCTGCAGGCAACGCTCTGCCCCTCTCTGCCAGCAGACGCTGGGCAAAAGCATCTGCCGCTTCGTGGAAAAAGGGGGCGTTCATGAAGTAGAGCGCCTGCGTGGGAACCGTCGTTGTGTCTCGACGAGGGGTGCTCGCGTTGGGATCGGCCCCATCAAAAAGCGCGAAAAACGGATGCTGACGCTGCCGCGGTCGCATCACGTAGCCGCTGCGGCGATGTGACGGATAGATCTCCGTGAATGGTCCGTGCTGCGTGTACGTCCAACTCGCTTCGGGGGGAAACGGATGGGCTTCCCCCACCGTCGTATCAAGCGTGCCGCTCACCAGCAGCAGCGCATCGCGCATCTCTTCAGCTGTCAGGCGGCGCCGCTGCCCCCTCGCCAACCAGCGGTTTTCCGAGTCGGCAAGCACAACCGCAGGATCAACATGACTGCTCCTGCGATACGCATCCGTCTGCATGATCAGGCGATGCAGCGGCTTGAGGCGGAAGCCCTCCGCGACAAACCTCGCCGCCAGCCAGTCGAGCAACTCGGGGTGGGACGGGGCGTCGCCGCGAGCGCCGAAGTCGTTGGCGGTGGCCACAAGCCCGCGACCGAAGTGCCACTGCCACACACGGTTCACGATCACCCGCGCAGCCAGAGGTTCGGCGAGGATCCACTCGGCGAGTTCCCGCCGACCGCTGCCCGATTGCGCCGGCACCGGCTCACCGCCAAACACTTCCAGCCACCGTCGCGGCACAACCTGGCCGAGTTGCTCTGGGTCGCCTCGCTCCTGCACACACACGTCCGTCGGTTCTGCGTCCACCACCGCATAGGCCACGGGATAGGAAGGCTCCGGGCCTGGCTCAGGGGGCAGGGGTTCTGCAAACAGCTGCCCCGCTGCCTCCAGCGCCATTCCGAACCCCGGTTGACGATGGTGCGTGAGCACAAACGACACCCCATCGAGGCCAGCGGGATGGCCATCGCTGATCGTACCCTGCAGGCCAAACTGGCCATCCGCAGGACACACCCATGCGAGCGCCACCGGGTGCTCCGGACCCGGATGCATAAAGAACGACCGTGGTGGCAGCGTGGTCCACGCCTCGACCGGTGAGGCGGATGGATTCACGCACACGCTCGGGGTGTCGCCATCACTCCAGGCTTGCAGCGGCGCGAAGCCCCCAGCAGCAGGTTCGTACACGGTGAGAAAACCTGGCCCTTCCGGGGTCTTCTCCAGAAAGCACCAAGCCGCCCCCAGCTGCCGCCGCATCGTGCCCGATGCAAAGTCATCGATGAGCGCATCGGTGGTCCACCGATCGCCAGGTTCGCCATCAAGTTTTTCGATCACCCAGTCGATCCGGGTGGTGTCGGCACCATGGTTGCCGTTGGGGAGCACGGTGAGCATGAGCACCTCCCCCTTCCGCATGGCCACCTCGCGAGACGCGGCCTCTTCAGCAAGAAGCGGGACGGTTGCCCCCTCCTCCACCGCGCCCGCAGCCAACTCAACGCTCTCCTCGCCGGCAGCTTCCGTCAGCGAAGCCCGCGACGCCTGCTGCGTTCGGTGAGCGACGGCTTCGTCATAGACCTCCTTCGCAGCCAGCCACGGGCGACGAATCGCGTCGATCTCTGCCTGCGACGCGAGCGGCACGAGATCGCGAGGCTGCCCCTGCGGCTCGCAGCCGGGAAAAGCGAAGCGGGTGCTTTCTAGGATGCCCGAGAGTGCGTAGTAGTCTGCCGTCGACACGGGGTCGTACTTGTGGTCATGGCAGCGAGCACAACCCGTGGTGAGCCCCAGGAAACTCTTGCCAAGATTGTCGATCACATCCTCGTACGTGAGATGGCGATCCTTGGTGATGTCATGACCAAATCGCCTCGCAATCGCCAGGTAGCCGGTCGCGATTATGCCTTCGCTGCGAGCCTCTTCCTCAGCGTCATGCCGCAGCAGATCGCCGGCAAGTTGAAGCCTGACAAACTCGTAGTAGGGGAGATCCCGAGCGAAGGCCTCAAACACCCAGTTGCGGTATCGCCAGGCGTGGGGCAGAGGCCGGTCGGTATTCTCCCCAGCCGTGTCGGCGTATCTGACCACGTCAAGCCAGTGACGCCCGTACTGCACTCCATACTCAGGCGATTCAAGCAACCGGTCGATGACGCGAGCTACTTTGTCGGATGCTGGATCGCTGACAAATGCCTGCACTTCTTCATGAGATGGTGGCAGGCCCGTGAGGTCGAACGTCGCACGACGCAGGAATCCGCGGTCATCAAGAGGCTCCGCTGGCGTGAGCTGCTCCGCTTCCAGCCGGGCGTTGAGGAAAGCGTCGATCCGCTCGGGGCCGCCGCTCGTGTCCGCCTCAGGAAGCGGGGCAAATGCCCACCAGTCTGCCGCCTCGCGGAGGCTCATGCCCCCGATCGCCGCCTCCCCTTCGCGCGGGTCGACCGCACCATCGTTCACCCACCGCACGAGTGCGGCCACTTCCTCCTCAGCGAGCGCCGCCCCTGCATCTTCTGGTGGCATTCTCCATGCGGGATCGTCGCCACGCACTGCCTGAATCAGCAGCGAGCCTTCCGCATCGCCCGGCACGAGCGCCGGACCATTCTCCCCACCCAGGGCCCAACCGTTTCGGGTGTCGAGCGACAGCCCACCCCCAGCTTTGTCTCCCGCATGGCATTCGTAGCAACGGCGAACGAGTAGAGGCCGCACGTGCGTTTCAAAAAACGCCTCACGCTCAGCCGGATCGCTCGCGGCACCAGGAGACGCTGCCATCACAGCAAGCAACGCCCAAGCGTTCACACGACGAAGGAGCACCAGACCACGCATCGCTGCCACCTCACGCTACGGTCTCGGTTTCACCAACCCACGAGGCAACATGGGTGGCCGCGAACTCGCGGGCAATGACGCGATCGCCCGTCGCGAGTGCCGCAATAAACCGACGGTGGGCTGCCACCGTAGACGCCAGCACATCCGCCGAGATGGCTTGTCGTATCCGATGCATTGTTCCCAGCCACAACCGCATTTGCGGTTCGATTG
>JBMTLP010000059.1:0-11269 GCA_049433245.1 Pirellulales bacterium | reverse complement strand
TCGACCGCCAGCCGAGCACCCGGCCGGCCACGCCACAACGGGTCTTTCACCTTGCGAGTCACCCACTGTCGGTGCCAGGGGTTGTCGGGGTTGAGCTGATACCAGTCGGCAAGGTCGGAAAAACTCTCCTGAATCATCTCCTGTGGCTGCTGCATAGGCCCAACGCCCGCCGCCTGCAGCGCCTCCGCCTCGACCGTCACGCCCCAACTGCTGACGAGAAACGTCTCTGGCGAGACCGGCTCCCAGGGAGGACCGACCATCGGTTGCGGCTGGGGATAACGCACGTTCGCCATCACAAACAGCGGCTGGTCGGTCGTCGACACTTCGCAGCGTGCCACCCAGCGGGCTCCCTGCCGCGTCGCCTTCCCCCGCTGCCAAAAACGGGTGATGCCGTGCGGATCGCTGGAATAGAAAACGTCGACGGCGGTCACATCATCAGGCCGCTCCGGCTCCACGACCGCCAAGGGCACGGCATGCTCGGTCTCAAGGTCGACCGCAAGCCGAGGCGTCTCTGGAAACCAGCCTCCGTCCCGCAGCACACAGTCAAAGAACCGCGGCCCGGCAAAGGCCGACTCGGGCAGATGACGGTGGTTGAAGTGGGGCGAGATGCTGAAATGAATCGAGTCGCTCGGCACCTCACGCCAGTTGGCGTAGAGCTGATCGAGCATGCCATGAAAATCGTTGTGAGGCCCGAGGTAGAGGATCGGGCAGGTGATCCGCCGGAGCGACGGCAGTTCGTCGATCGCCGCCAAATACAGCGGCGCAAGGTCAGGGCGGCGGCGAATCGCAGCACCCGCCCTGCCCAGCAGCGGCTCTTGGGCCGCGGCCACGCCGCCACACGAAGGCACCGCGGCCTTCACACGCGGATCAACGCCTGCGGTCATCACGGTCAGACGCCCACCCATCGAGTGCCCCGTGACCCCCAGCCGATCGGCGTCGACCTCGGGTTGCGTCGTGAGCAGCGTCAGCCCACGCCGGGCAGCCACGGTGATCAGAAACCAGTTGCTGTTTCGCGGGCTGGCCACCGCATCGAGCGTCTTGTCGTCGGGCTCAATCGAACTGTAGTGGGTGTTGTGGCCGGTCTGTGTGGCATCCACCGCGCCCCAGTCGGTGCCGGCATCGCCGGGCTCGGCATCGTCGAGTTCACGGCCACCCCAATTGATCGAAAGGCTTGCGTAGCCATTTTTTGCATAGGCCTCGACGGTCGGCCGCTCGGCTCGCTGCCCTCCCCCGTGGATCTGGAGGATGCCGGGAACGGGGCTTTCGACTTCAGCAGGTCGAGCGTAGTAGGCAGCGATTCTTGCGGGCTCACCGCGAAAGGTCCCTACGGTGTAGACGAGCATCTGCGTGACGATGCCATCCGCACGCCACTCGCGGACGACCTCCACCTCGAGCGGTTCGGCGGTGGGATCGTAGCCCTCCCACAACTCCGCAAGGTTCTCTGGCGGCTCTCGCCCCTCAAGCGGCGGAAAACTCTCGGCTGCAATCGTCTCCCAGGCAAAGGCGACTCCGCAGACCACCGCACTCAGGAGCAAGGTGGTAGAGAAACACATGCTGCGTTCCAGGTGTCGTTTGTCTCGCACGCCGCACACTCCTCGCCATGACCCCAGAAAACGGCTCCACGTGCCTTCCACGCACCGCCGCACCCGCACCACGCACTGGTATGATGACCGGGAAGTGGTCCCCTCGTCGACCAGTTTGCAAACAGTCCTTCCGTCGGAGATCCGCTATGGCTCACCGTACCGCAGTCTCATGTGTCCGCGGTTTACGTCGCTTCACCAGCCTCGCCGCGATCACCCTGCTCGTGGGCTTTGGCATCCAGCCTGCCACCGCCGCACCACCGAACAAGCCCGTCACTCGGGCAGCCGCTGAAGCCCCGGCGGCAAGCGACGACGGAGAGAGCAGCGAAGCATCTGCAGAGACACAGCAGCAACTCAACGCAGCATTCAGCGCCCTCTTGTCAGGCGCCACCATGACCGGCAGCTTCACGGTCGATTCCAACAGGGACGACGACGTAGGTACCAAGCCACCGCGCGAAGAGAGTTACGAGATCTCCTCGGCGACCCACCTCGGCGGCGAACTTTGGCTGATCACCGCCCGGATGCGGTATGGCGACGTCGATGCCACCGTGCCAGTGCCGGTCGCGGTGAAGTGGGCGGGCAAAACGCCGGTGATCACGCTCGACGAGGTCACGATCCCCGGCATGGGCACCTTTTCCGCCCGGGTGCTGTTTCACGGCGGCCGCTACGCCGGCACCTGGCAGCATGACGCAGTGGGCGGCCTCATGTTTGGCCGCGTGAAGCCCAAGGGCGAGTGAGCCTACTTAGATCAACTCAGCCACAGGACCGTAGTGATCCGTGAGATACTGCGGACGCCCAGTAAGGTCGCGAACCGTCTGCAGGTGATCGATCCCGAGCCGGTTGTAGAGCGTGGCGTGGATCTCTTCGAACCGCACCGGACGCTCGACCACTTCGCCTGCCTTGCGGTCGGTGGCTCCAATGACCTGGCCGGTCTTCAGTCCACCGCCAGCGAGCAGCGCGCACGACACGTTGGGCCAGTGATCACGGCCGGCGTCTTTGTTGATCTGAGGTGTGCGTCCAAACTCGCCCCAAGCGATCACGGTCACATCATCGGAGAGCCCACGGTTGTGCAGGTCTTCGATCAGCGCCGAGAGGCCTTGGTCGAGTTCCGGAATGTTGGCCCGGCAGTTGCTGAAGTTGTTGCCGTGGTAGTCCCAGAAGCTGTAGCTGATCGTCACGCACCGCACACCAGCCTCCACGAGCCGCCTGGCAGCAAGGAACTGCTGCATCAAGCGAGGAGCCCCGTCTCCCTGATGCTTCTCGGTGCCGTAACCGTAACGATCACGCACCGCCTGCGGCTCCTGCGACACGTCAAGCGCGTCGGCCAGCGTGCTCGAGGTGAGCACACCAAACGCCTGCTGCTGAAACGCGTCCATGCCCTCCATCAAGCCGGTCGTGTCGACACGGCGGTTGAAGGAGTCGAGCGCCTGATGCAGTTGGCCGCGGTCGGCGAGACGCTCCAAGGTGAGTCCGTTGAGCACGAGGTCTCCCTTACCATCCCCGTTGGGCTGGAAGGGAGCGTAGGCCGGGCCGAGAAAGCCTGGATACCCGGAGTTGTACGGGGTGTGCTGCATCCGCGGAGAGAGGCCCACGTAGGGCGGCGCCGCAGGAGAGGCGGCTCCTTGGAGTTTGGCCACCACCGACCCAAACTCCGGCCAACCGCCTGAAGGCTGCCGTTGATCACTCCGGCCGGTCATGCACTGAAAGGAGTAGTGGGCCCCCGTGGCTCCAACCATCGAGCGGACGATCGCCACCTTGTCGGTGATCTGGGCAAGCCTGGGCATCAGTTCACAAACCTCGATCCCCGGCACATTGGTGGGAATCGGTCGAAACTCTCCTCGCACCTCCGAGGGCGCATCGGGCTTCAGGTCGACCATGTCCTGATGAGGCGGGCCACCGGGCAGGAAGATCATGATCACCGACTTCTGCCGCGACCCGGTCGCTGCCTCAGCCCGCAGCAGTTCGGGCATCGAGAGACCCGCCATGCCGCCAAGACCGGCCAGCGATCCAATCCGCATGAACTGCCGACGGGCCATCCCATCACACATGCGACCACCCCGAGGCTGTCCACCAAGCACTGTGAGCATCAACACGCCTCCGCGAGAAGTTCCTGGTCGCACACCCTTCTGCAAACTTTTATCGGCTCCGCCATTGTAGGTTCGCCAACCGCGTCATGTCTTGCCGAGCCAGCAATCGCCTGACCACGAGGGCCCACAGCGTCGCTGGGCGTCCCTGGCGCATAAAACCTTGGCTTTTTCCACAGCCAGTCAGAGCACCTCGGCCAGGATCTCTGCGGGATCAACCGCGCGGTGCTCCTCCGCCGACCGATACGCCGCATCCACCAGCGCCATCGTGAGCAGGTTGTCTTCGCCGGTGCAGGTCGCAGGCGCGGTGCCCTCGAGATCCCGTAGGAGTTCTGCCATCGGGCCGATGAAAGCGTCCGGAAACCAACTCTCACTCCACCGCGGCCGCTGCCAGCCGCCAGCGGTCGTGGTCACATCGAGCGTGGAGGGCACCCGCTCTGGCCAGGCTGGCCAACCAATCGTGCCTAAGGCGAGGCCTTGCGTGCCTTCCACTCGGAAACGCACAAAGCAATCGGCTTCCGCCCCTTCGCGAGCTGGTCCCGCCCATACATCTTCGAGCGAGGTACAGATCAGCCCTGAGTCGTATTCCAGAGTTGAGGCGCAGATGCCATCGGTGTGAGCAAACCGCTGGCTGGTACGCGGATCGGAGCGAACAGCGGTGAAGATGCGACGGGGTTGGCCAAACCAAGAACGCAGCGTGTCGAGATGGTGAATCGACATGATCCGCAGCGTGACCCAGCCCTGCCGCTGTTGCCAATCCATCCAGTGCGGGATAGCCCGCATCTCGATCGTGCCGAGGACCGGCTCACCAAGCTCCCCACGCGCGAGCAACTTGCCGCACGACCGCACCGCATGGTCGTAGCGCATGTTCTGATTCACGACCAGCGTCTTGCCCGCGTCGCGGCAAGCTCGTACGAGGCTCACGGCCTCCGCACACGATCCGGCCAGCGGCTTCTGCGCGAGGATGCCGCGCAGGTGCGGGCGGCGGCAGGCCTCACGAATGATCTCGGGCGGGATATCCGGCGGCACGGCGAGGTCCACGACTGCAATGCGCGTGTCATCGAGCAAGGCTGCAACATCGGCGTGCACTGTTGGAATCCCATGCCGCGCGGCGATCTCACGCGCGACCGTCTCGCGGCGTGAAGAAATTGCCACCACGTTTAACCCTGCCTCGCGATAGGCCGGAAGGTGACAGTCGGCCATGATGAACCCAGCACCAATGCAGCCAATCGGGAGGGTGCGGTCCTCCGGCAACGGTGGGAGATGCTCGCGCATGCCCGATGCTCCTGGAGTCGTCATCGAGAGGTGCCCTCAACGTCGCCCGTCGCCGCAGAGTGATCCTCGCGAACGTCGAGCCAGGCCACGTCGCTCGATGAATCCTCAAACCGCTTCACCCCCACGTCGCGAACGCGGCTGTCGGGCACGACGTCAAGCGGGGTGTACCGAGGGTGGTGGGAGTCTTTGTAGGGATCGTTGCGAGCGGCGTTGTAGCAACAGATCATCGACCACCGGGGATGCTCGGAGCGGTTCATGTCGGAGCGATGCAGCAGGTTGGGATGAAAGAAAATGGCGTCACCAGGAGCCATCTCGCAGTGGACCAACGGCAGCCGCTCAAGCACGGCCTGCACCCGCTCCATGTCGGCCCCTGCCTGATCCCCACTTTGCACATGGTCGATGCGGCCAAGTTCGTGTGAACGAGGAATGACCTGCAGGCACCCGTTCTCACGGGTCGCCGGATCGATGGCGATCGACACGCTCACCAACAGCGGCCAAAGCACCCCGTTGCGATACCAGTAGCCGTAATCCTGGTGCCAGGCCCAAGCACCCCCAACGAGGGGGTCTTTCATGATCATCTTCGAGTGGTAGTGGTAGACCTCCCCCTCAAGAATGGCCTCCGCACTCCGCACCATCCGCTCGCAGCGGGCCACCATCCCATAGATGCCGTCCCCGGGGTGATTCCAGAGCGAGAGCCGGACGGTCCCTCCCTCGCCATCCGCCCGGCCGAAGGCATGCCGATCGAGTTCACGGTCCTCACGGGCCGCCCGACCGAGCAGGCCCATCTCGTCCGAGGCGAAAAAACCCCGCGAAATCACAAATCCATCGCGGTGGTAACGGCCGATTTCATCGGTGGTGAGCATGTTTGGGCTTCCAGGAGAGTCTCACACAGCAGTCTAACTGGCTGTGGAAAAAGCCCTCCGTGGCCTTTTTCCACGAAGGCGAACCTCAAAAAAGCCAAGGTTTTTCAAGGTTCGCAACCGCCGCATCCAGCGGCGGATGATTTTGTCCACGAGCTGCTAAGCCCGGAGAAATCCCGAAACCTAGGGGTGTCTTCGCCGTTGAACCCAGATCATGCCTAGGATGATGCGGCAGTCTTTTTGCTGGAGTTTCCATCAATGGTGACCGTCTCAACCTTCAACCGTCGTCGCCGCTCGCCTCCTGCATTTGAGGCACCTCGCCGCGGCGGGAAGAAGTCGTCGACCGATTACAAGAAACTTGCGGTCCGACTCCTCTCGGCCTTGGCGGTGCTGGCTCTGCTGGTCACCGGCGTGCTCTGGGCAGCTGGTTTCTTCTCGGCCCCCGCTGAAGTCCGCGCCCTGCGTTCAGCGGTCGACCAGCAGGTCGCCCAGTACAACCAGATCGCCAACGGCAACGGGAGCTTTTCCAGTTCGTTCGCGGGCGGCGGCTCGATGTTTGAGATGATGCGGAACGTGCCCGAGGGCTACCGCGATCAGGTCCGCGGGGAGATGGGACGACTCTTCGAGGCCCGCGAGCGAGCTGAGACCAACTCCTTCTTCATGATGTCGCCTGATCAGCGGATGGCGGAACTCGATCGTCGCATCCAAGATGAGGAAGCCCAACGCGAGGCCCGCCGCCAGGAGTGGTCGCAGCGGCAGGCATCCGGTGACCAGAACCGTGGCCCGCGCGGAGACAACGGCGGCCGCGGAGGTCCTCCGGGAGGGGTTGGCCAGGGTGGTGGACCTCAGGCCGGTGGCGGCACGCCTGGCGGTGGTCGTGGAGACTGGGGTCGCGGAAGCTTTTCCAGCGAAGAACGCCGCAAGTCCCGGCTCGACAGTTCTTCTCCGCAAGATCGAGCACAGCGAGACGAGTACCGCCGCCTGATGCAGCAGCGACGAGAGCAGCTCGGTCTGTCCGGTGGCCGTCGTTGGTAACGACCACCGGACTCCCGATCCGTCAGCTTACTTCTTCTTGTTGCCGGCAGCCTTCATGGAGTCGGTGAACTCCTTGAGGGAAACGCTGCCATCGCCGTCGGTATCAATCTTCTTAAAGCGTTGATCGGCTTTGGACACCGCAGGTTCTTTCATACCGGCCTTGAACTCGTCGAGTGACAGCTTGCCATCGCCGTTAGTGTCACGGCGACTGAAGGTCTTGGCGGGATCGCGTGGCTTCTTGTCGTCCTCGGCTGCAGCAAGCGGCAGGGCGACGAGACCAGCCAGGCCCAGCGTCAGCACGAAACACGAAAAACGACGAACAAATCGCATCGGTTCTTCCCCCAGGATAAACTTCGCCACAGGCCTTCGCCCAACGGGCGAGTACGGCCAAAGCTTGTTAAGAGTGTAACTGTTTTGAAGGGGGGAAAGATGCGGCATCGTTCGATGGGCTGGATTATGCGTCGTTGTTTAGCCGTGGGAGCCTGCTTGTTTGCGAACAGCGTGTTCTTCGCAGGGCACGACCTTCCTGCCGCAGAACCGGTGGCGGGGCTCAGCCCCCGCGTGGGCTCGGTCGAACGGCTCGACCCACGCCTCGACGCGATCATTCCTAAAGACGCCGAGATCAATGTGTTGGCGATGGGCTTTGCCTGGTCGGAAGGGCCAGTCTGGGTTCCTGCGGCAGGCCATCTTCTCTTTAGCGACATCCCTCACAACCGCGTGCACCGCTGGCACGATAAGGACGGCCTGAGCATTTTCATGGAGCCCGCCGGCTTCACGGGGCCCAACGAATATGGCAAGGAACGTGGCTCGAACGGTCTCGGGATCGATGCCGAAGGGCGAATCCTGTTCTGTGAGCATGGCGACCGCCGCGTCAGTCGACTCGACCTCGATGGCGGCAAGCGAACGATCGCCGATGCTTGGCAGGGCAAGCGGTTCAACAGTCCCAACGACTTAGCCGTGCATTCCTCAGGAGCGATCTACTTCACCGACCCACCGTACGGACTCCCACAGGGAGCCGACGACCCACGCCGTGAACTCGACTTCTGCGGGGTCTACCGCGTGGATGCCGAGGGGACTGTGACGCTCCTATGCGACACGATGACACGTCCCAACGGCATCGGCTTTTCTCCAGACGAGAAGACGCTGTATGTCGCTCAGTCGGATCCTGCAGCTCCCATCTGGAAGGCATTTGCGGTGGCTGCGGATGGCACACTCGATGAAGGGCGAGTGTTCTTTGACGGCAGCAAACTCCCCAAGGGACGGCAAGGGCTTCCCGATGGCCTTGTGGTGGCGGCCAACGGTACGATCTTCGCAACCGGCCCCGGCGGCGTCCTGATCTTCACACCAGAGGGAGACCACCTTGGCACCCTGCTGACCGGCCAAGCGACTGCGAACTGCACCCTCGGCGATGACGGGCGTTCGCTCTACATCACGGCCGACTCGCTGTTGTGTCGCGTGCGGCTTGTGGAGGAGAATCCGCGGAGGTAACTCCCCGAGATTCTCCTGCCCGGTTTGGTTTGCATGTCCCACTTCGGCTTGGCGTTGTCTGGAGGTGGCTTCCGTGCCACCCTGTTTCACCTCGGTGTGATCCGCTACCTGCGGGATGCGGGTGCCCTCACGATGGTCAGCGACATTGCGTCGGTGTCCGGGGGCAGCATCCTGGCGGCTCACCTTGTGCTCAATTGGGATCGCTACACGGGCAGCGACGAGGATTTTGCTGAAGCGGCGGCCGAAGTGATTCGGTTTGTCCAGTTCGACGTCCGTAACCACATCGTGCGGAGGCTGCCACTGCAGTTCGTCGCCCGCTCGCTCGCCAGACTGAGTCGGTGGGAGAGCCATCAACTCACCCCCAACGCCCTGCTCGAGAACTACTACAAGGCGTTTCTCTACGGCGACCGCCGGCTGCTCGAACTGCCTGAGAAACCAGGCCTGCACATCCTCGCCACGAACGTGAGCGACGGCGTGCTCTCGGTCTTTAATCGAGACGGCCTGTACATCGGCAAGCGGTCCGAAGGCAAAGAAGGGCGTGCAGCGGAGGACGAGCGGGAACCTTTTCAACACATCCCCGGGAAGATGGCGAGTATCGCTAAGGTCGTCGCTGCCTCCTCCGCCTTCCCCGGCTTCTTCCCCCCGGTCACGATCACCGCCGACGACCTGGGCGTGCGCGAGGGGCACTTCCCCGACGAATCCTTTACCGACGGCGGTGTGTACGACAATCTCGGCACTCGGGCGTTTGCCTGGCTGGCCGAGCATCATGGCCATACCTACGATCGGGTGCTCGTCAGCGATGCCGGCAAGCCGTTTCAGATCCTGGGCGACGCCACGCTGGGTTTCGTCGCACAGTCGATCCGCGCTTCCGACATTCTCTGGGACCGCGTGTGGCAACTCGAGCGAGAGAACTTCGGGGATCAAAACGGGTTTTTCTTCGTGCCGGTCACGGATGTCATCGACCCGAAAGCCGACGCCCACTGCCTGCATCCCGTCATCCAAGCGGAGATTTCGTCGATCCGCACCGACCTGGACCGCTTTACCGATCTGGAAATCAACGCCCTCGTGCAGCATGGCTACGAGGTGACCCGCGGTGTTCATCACCATATCGAGAACATCGCGTTGGTCCCCATCCACGAGGGACCGCTCTGGGAGCCGCTGCCTGACCGTTCGTCGCTTTCAGGTGCGCTCGGCCGAGTCGAAGAACCCCCGTCTGGTGCCAGCCACCAACACCACACGGCTCGGCTGGCAGGCACCAGCACGCCCGTTCGCATCGCAGAGCAGTTGCGGCGTTCGAGCGAGCGGAAGGTCTGGGGAACGCTGCTCGACATGCGAGACTGGCCGACCTATCTCTACGTGCTGATCGCAGTCGTTTTGTTTGGCTGGCTTCCGGTTCACTTCTACCGCCTCCACCGCCACGCAGCGTTGCTCACCAGCGTGATTGACTCGATCGCGGAAGGCGACCCCGACATTCGCCTGGTGCTCGACCTGGTGGAGCGGAACCCGATGGCGGGCTGGTCGAAGTACGAAATCCACGATCACGACGAGCCGACCGAGAGCAACTTCGAAGGCGTCGACATTCTCTCACGGAGCCGCATTCTCGATTTGCGGAGCCTTGAGTTTTCCTCAGGCGGTGCCGTCTCCAGCGGGCGGGTGGCTACCCGGGATCGCATTCCGATGAAGTTCACCGAAGAGTCAAAGCACGGCCGCACGCTCGTGCTCAGAAGCTATCTGCCGATTACCGACGTGGAGTTTCGCCATCCTGCGGACCAGCCACCGGTCGAAGTTCGGCGTGTGCAGGGTGGGGATTCCGTAGACAAGCAGCACGATGTGTACGAGTTTCACATCAACCTCAGCGGCGTGCCGGTGGAAACAGCCGTCACCCTTGAGATCGGCGCGTCGCTTCGCTTTGAGGAACAGATGCCCAGCCGCATCCCCTACTACCTCGAGCAGCGGTCCGAGTTGCTGACGGTCTGGATGCTGTTTCCTGAAAACCACCCGTACCGTTCCTACAAACTCGTTCGCTATCCTTTCGACAGCTCCGCTCCACCTGAACCGATCCCGTCTCGCTACACCATCGACCACCCCTACGGCACCCTGCTGGGTTGGTCGGCCATTAACCCCAAGGCCGACATGGTTTATGAATGTCGTTGGCTGGGCGAATGAGTTGCCGGCTCTCTAAGGAGGATCTGATGCAGCATCCATCCCTGTTGGCCATGCTCCGTTGCCGCCTGCTCCTACTGGTGGCGTTGGTCACGGGCGGATGGCTGGCGTGCGCGTCGACCGCGTTGCTAGCGGCGGAAGCAGACGCTGTTGACGAGAGTTCCTTTCGCGCTGGTGCTGTGTTTCATACCGCCGACAGTTTGGCCGAGCGTCTGCAGGATTCCCGCGTCGACAGCCAAGCCTGCCTGACGGGGCTCTGCTGGCAGCCGACCGCCTTTGACGTGCGACTGGAGAAGCCTTGGAAGCATGGGGAGTTGTGCGTCACCTTCCCTTCTCCGCGTCCGGTTGGCAACGCCGACAACGACACCGTCGCCATGGAGTGGTACATCGCTCGCGACGACGCAGGCCAACCCCGGCTCGCGCCAGCCTGCGTGGTGGTGCACGAGTCGGGGCGAGGGATGGATGTGGGGCGACTGATCGCTCGCAGCCTCAATGTGCATGGCCTCCACACGTTCCTGATTCACCTCCCTTGGTATGGCAAGCGACAGCCGGAAGGCGGGAAGCCGACGGCGGAAATGGTGCTCCCCGCGCTCTCCCAAGGCATCGCCGACGTCCGGCGGGCTCACGACGCAGTGGCTGCGCTTCCCTGCGTCGATCGCCACAAGATCGCCGTGCAAGGAACCAGCCTCGGTGGGTTTGTGACCGCCACTGCCTCAGGGCTCGACCAGTGCTACGACAGCACCTTCATCCTGCTCGCTGGCGGTGACCTGGCAGGCATCATCCA
>JBMTLP010000058.1:0-11297 GCA_049433245.1 Pirellulales bacterium | reverse complement strand
AGTCAATCGAGTCTGGCATTGGTTGCTCGGCCGAGGGCTGGTGGAAACACCGAGTGATCTTGGTTTTCAAGGAGGGCGACCATCGCACCCCGAACTCCTGGAATGGCTGGCTTACGATTTCCGTGAGTCGCGTTTGTCAATCAAGAAGTTGATTCGCCAGATCGTCCTGAGTGAGACATACCGCCGTTCGTCGCTCACCGATGAGCCACTGCAACGGTCCGGCGAGGCGGTCGATCGCGAGGCGACCTGGCTGTGGCGACGGCAACCCAAGCGAATCGAGGCCGAAGTGCTGCGAGACTCGATGCTCGCGATCACCGACACGCTTTCACCGGAACGTTACGGCCCGGGCTACCGGGATGTGGCAATCGAGACGGTGGGCGCGGCGCATTACTACCGGGCTTTGGAGCAGCCTGACCCGGCATGTGACCGTCGAACGATCTATCGCTGGCGACCACGTGGTGACCGCAGCTCGCTACTCGAAGCCTTCGATTGCCCTGACCCCTCGGCGGCAACTCCGGAACGTGCCGTGACGACAACGCCAACGCAGGCACTGAGCCTCTGGAATCACGCACTCGTGCTGCGTATGTCGCGACAGCTGGCGGCAAAAGTAGCTCGCGAGGCAGGGGATGACGTCTCACAGCAAGTTCGATCTGCTTGGCGATCGGTCATGCTGCGGGAACCAACATCAGATGAGCTTTCTGAGGCCATGATCTTGGCCAACGAGTTCGGCCTCACCAGCGTGTGTCGCGTGCTCTTCAACGCAGCTGAAACCGTCACGATCGACTGAGACGCCTGTGGGGACTGTCGCGATGATGAAGTACCGGCGGCACATGAAGCGATGGGGGAGCACCCGCCCGAGGAGCGATTGGGCGCATCCTCGCCCTGAGACGACACTTTTCCCGCCCCCCAGCCGGCGTGACCTGCTGAGCTTTTCGATCGGCGGCCTCAGCAGCGCCGCTCTTTGGACGCTGCTCAATCGAGAAGCCTCGTGCGAAGTCGCGCATGGAACCGCCGCGCCTCCGCGCGCTCGCCGCGTGATTCACTTCTGCCTTACCGGCGGATACAGCCAAGTCGATTCGTTTGACTACAAGCCGAAACTGGAACGACAGCACGGTGGCCCCATCCCGGGGGATGCCAAACCAGAGACCTTCTTTGGCAGCGCCGGGCTGTTGTGTCGTCCGCATTGGCAATTTCACCGTCGCGGCGAGAGTGGTCTGTGGGTGTCGGATCTCTTTCCGAATCTCGCTCGCGTCGCCGATCATCTGACGATGATTCACTCGATGGTCGCCGATTCAGCGAACCATACCCCAGCAACTTTTCAGCAGCTCTCAGGATTCCAAGCGAATGGCTTTCCTACGATGGGCAGCTGGCTGTCATACGGCTTAGGGAATGAATCCGACGAACTCCCGACGTTCGTCGTCCTTCCAGACGGACGGAGCCTTCCCAGCGGTGGAGCGGCAAATTGGGGGGCTGGCTTCCTGCCGGCGGAGCATCAGGGAGTCCGCTTGCTGGGCGGCGCATCGCCGATCCTGGATTTGTTCCCGGCCGATCCGATCGATACGGCCGAAGAAATGGCGTCGAGACGCTTGCTTGCCAGCCTCAACCGTAAGCACCAACTCGGTCGCGAATCGAACCCTGTGCTGCAGGCTCGCATTGCGGCGTACGAACTGGCTGCTCGCATGCAGACCTCTGTTCCCTCAGCAACCGATCTCAGCCAAGAGACTCGGCAAACCCTCGACGCGTATGGGGTCGACCAGGCCGCGACCGACGATATGGCCCGCCGCTGCGTGATCGCTCGTCGCTTCGTGGAACGCGGCGTCCGCTTTGTTCAGGTGTTTGCCGGCGGGTGCTTTGGTGGCGAACCAAGGCATGGCTGGGATAGTCATGAGGATTGTCGCACCGATCACCAGCGCGAGGCAGATCGTATCGATCGGCCGATCGCCGCCTTGATCGCAGACCTGCATCAGAGCGGCTTGCTCGAAGACACCCTGGTGCTGTTCACGACCGAGTTTGGACGAACTCCGTTTGCCAACGCCCCCCAAGGGAAGATGGGCTTGGGACGCGACCACAATCCCGAAGGGTTTACGGTCTGGATGGCGGGGGGCGGGACGCGCCCGGGGATCGCCTACGGCGCCACGGACGACATCGGCTGGAAGTCGGTCGAGAAGTCGGTCACGTGGCCCGATTTCCATGCGACTGTGCTTCATCTGCTGGGCATCGACCACACAAAGCTGACCTTCTACCACAACGGTATCGAACGACGGCTGACGAACGTGCATGGAGAGGTGATTAAGGGCGTCCTCGCGTGAACGAGCGGGTGCCCCGTGCCGTGTTTCCATGCTGGATACTCTTTGCACGCTGGCCAGCAAGGAATCCTCTGCCGACGTGGCGCACGCAGAGATAGACTCACGGCTGGGCATGCGGGAAGGCGGAACGCGACCGCGGTGAAGGGAGGAATCTTCGTTGATAAGCACTCGTGCCGCATTCGTGTTGTTGACCTGTGCCTTGCCGGGGGTGGCCTTTGGCCAGGATCTCAGCGTGGATGCGGTAGAGTTTTTCGAGCGAAAGATTCGCCCCGTGCTCGTTGAGCACTGCTACGAGTGTCACTCCCTAGATTCAGAGGTGGTGCAGGGGGGGCTCCTGCTGGATTCGCGAGCAGCACTGCTGGCAGGGGGCGACTCTGGCCCAGCCGTGGTGCCGAGAGAGCCTCAGGCGAGCCTGCTGCTCTCTGCCATGAGCTACGATGGGCTGGAAATGCCCCCCTCGGGCAAGCTGCCAGAGAGTGTGCTCCGTGACTTTGAGCACTGGATCGCGAGCGGCGGGGCTGATCCTCGCGACGAGCCGCCGGCGGCTTCGCACCAGCCCAAGGCCTCAGCCATCGACTTTGACCGCGCCCGCCAGTTTTGGTCGTTTCAAAAACCCCGCCGGCACGACCCGCCTGCGGTGCACAACACGGCGTGGCCGCAGCAGAAGCACGATGCCTTTGTGCTCGCTCGCCTCGAGGCTGCGGGCCTCGCTCCCAACGAGCCGGCCGATAGGCAAACGCTGATTCGTCGGCTCTTCCTGTCGACATTGGGGCTGCCCCCGAGCATCGACGAAGTGGAGGCGTTTCTTGCCGACGACTCGCCCCAGGCGTGGGCCTCGCTCGTTGATCGGGTCCTGGCGTCGCCGCACTACGGAGAGCGGGTAGCAAGGATGTGGCTTGACCTGATGCGGTATGCAGAAGATCAGGCGCACATCGTCGGTGACGACCAGTCGCTGACGTACCCCAACGCATATCGCTATCGAGACTGGGTGATCACTGCTCTCAACGCAGACATGCCATACGACGAGTTTGTGATTCGGCAACTCGCCGCCGATACCTACGATCCGGACAATCCCGACGCCCATTTGGCCCTCGGATTTCTTGGGCTTGGCCCCAAGTACTACCGTCGGAATGCCCCTGAGGTGATGGCCGAAGAGTGGGAGAACCATATCGACACGGTGACCCGCGGGCTACTGGGACTCACCGTTGCGTGCGCTCGCTGCCACGATCACAAGTACGACCCGATCCCCACGACCGACTACTACGCACTGGCGGGCGTGTTTGCCAGCACGGAACTCTACAACCGCGTGCTCCCGGAGTTTGCCGAGACTGAGGAGGCCTCCGATGAAGAAGACGCGGCAGGCGAGCCGAAAGATGCCAAGAAGCAGGAAAAGAAGAAGGCGAAGAACAACAAAGCCCCGATCGACTCTGTGCATCTTGTGCGGGACAAGAGTCCTCGCGACATCCCGGTGCAAATCCGTGGCGATGCTGCCAAGCCAGGAGAACTTGTGGAGCGTGCCTTTTTGACCGTGCTGAGCCCAGACGGGCCGCTGAGACTCAATGAGGGGAGCGGACGACGCCAGTTGGCCGAGGCGATCGTCAACGGGAAGAACCCGCTGGCGGCTCGGGTGATCGTGAACCGGATGTGGGGGATGCTGATGGGGCGGCCACTCGTAGCGACGCCAAGCAACTTTGGAGCGCTTGGTGACCGGCCCAGCCACCCGGAACTGCTCGATGACTTGGCGGTGCGGTTTATGGACGCTGGCTGGTCACTGAAGTGGCTCTGTCGGGAGGTGCTCACGTCGGCGACCTGGCAGCAGTCGAGTGATATCGAGGGGGCGAAGATAGCGATTGATCCCACCAACGCACTGCTGTGGCGAATGGAGCGACGGCGTCTCGATGTGGAGGCGTGGCGAGATTCGCTGCTCGCGGCCAGTGTGCGTTTGGATCGCACGCTAGGCGGACCGTCATTTGACCCGCAGGCTGCTGAGTCGACGCGTCGCACGGTGTATGCCAAGGTCAGCCGGCTCGAACTCAACAAGATGCTCGCTCTGTTTGATTTTCCAGACCCAAACGTGCATGCCCCCACACGATCCAAGACGACCACCCCGCTGCAGAAAATGTTTGTGCTCAACAGCCCGTTCATGGTGACGCAAGCGGCAGCACTCGCGAAGCGGTGCCGGGAACATGCTGACGACACGTCAGAGCGGATCCGCTGGGCCCATCAGTTGCTGTACGGGCGGCCCGTGACCGAGGAAGAGTTGCTGGTCGCTTTGGCATTTCTCGGCAATGATGGCGAGAGGGGCGAGGACCGCTGGGAGCAGTATGCCCAGGTGCTGCTCGCAAGTAATGAAATGATGGTTGTGGATTGAACATGGCGAGGCCGGCTTCCATGAATCTCACGCGACGTGATGCACTCCGGTTGGCCGGTGCTGGTTTTGGCATGGTCGGCCTTGCGGGGGCTCTGCAAGAAGCTGCGGCTGCGCCAGACAGAACCCCCCACTTCGCGGCGAAGGCGAAGCGGGTGATCTTCCTCTTCATGAATGGGGCGCCGTCGCATGTTGACACGTTCGACCCCAAGCCGGCGCTTGAGAAGCATGCCGGCGAGCAGCCCGACGGAAAGCTGTACAAGGCCTCGGCCGGCAGCGGTTATATGCCATCACCGTTTCGCTTTGCCGCCCATGGCGAGTCTGGCGTGGTGATGAGCGAGCTGTTTCCGCATCTCAGCGGCGTGGCAGATGAACTGTGTGTGTTGCGGTCGATGCACACGGATGTGCCGAATCATGAGCCCGGACTGCTGATGATGAACTCTGGGAACCTGCAGCCTGTCAGGCCCTGTTTGGGTTCATGGTTGTCGTACGGCCTCGGAGCAGAAAACCAAAACCTACCGACGTTTGTCACCCTTGCACCCGGCCTCCCCGTGGTGGGGCCGCAGCTCTGGTCCAACTCCTTCTTGCCTGGCGAGCATCAGGCAACAGCGATTGACACCCGTGACATGCGGGTGGAAAAGCTGCTTGCCAATCTCAACCACCCCACGCTGGGTCGTAGTGAACAGCGTCGCCAGCTCGATCTGCTGCAGAGCCTCAACAGGCTGCATCAGTCGCGGCGACAGGAAGACCCGCTCCTCGAGACGCAGATCCGGGCCATGGAACTCGCGTTTCAGATGCAACGCGAAGCGTCAGATGTGCTCGACATCAACCGCGAACCCAAGCACGTCAAGGAAGCGTATGGAGACTCGGTGTTTGGGCAGGGCTGCCTGCTTGCCCGACGGTTGGTAGAGAGCGGCGTGCGGATGGTGCAGGTGTATGACATTTCCGGTGGCAAGCAGCCGTGGGACACGCACAGCAAAAACAACGAACAGCATCAGAAACTCTGTCGGTACAGCGACCAGGCCACCGCTGCGCTGATCAGCGACCTGAAACAGCGGGGGCTGCTCGAAGACACCCTCGTGATCTGGGGCGGCGAGTTTGGCCGCACCCCATACGCACAGGACAAAGTGGATTTCCAGAAGGCCGGTCGCGACCACCATCACACGGGCTTCTCGATGGTGCTGGCAGGTGGGGGTGTGAAGGGCGGATTGATGTATGGCGCCACGGACGACTTCGGCATGCATGCCATCGAAGACCGCATCCATGTGCATGACCTGCACGCGACGATCCTGCACCTGCTGGGGCTGGATCACGAGCGGCTGACCTACCGCTTCAGCGGACGCGACTACCGCCTAACCGACGTGCACGGGCGTGTCGTGAGCGACATCATCGCGTAAGGCGCCATTGCAAGTCTTCCTCGCAGCACACGCCTTTTTATCAAGCAGGCCATTTTCAGAGCAGACCAGGAGCATCCCATGCCAAACAACGCGACCGCCGGATCGTCAACAGAACTCGCCCCGAGCACAGCTACGCCTGCCTGCAGCCGCCGTGACTTTCTCGCCACCTCCGCCACGGCAGCAACCGCTGCGTCCGCTGCCGGCGTCGCAACCTCCCCGCGGGACGCCCGCGCCGCCGATTCCAACTCCCGACTCCGCATCGGCTTTATCGGCACCGGCAGCCGTGGCTTCGGGGCCCACGTCAAAACCCTCACCAAACTTCGCAAAGACGGTGCCAACATCGACCTCGTTGCTGTGTGTGAGGTCTACAAGCCTCAGCGAGAAACGGTCTGCGAGTTCATTAAGAAGGAAACCAGCCTCGAACCAAAGCAATACGTCGACTACCAGGATCTCCTCGCCGACGAGTCGATCGACGCGGTGTGCATTGCCACACCGGATCACTGGCATCGCCTGCAGATTGTCGATGCCCTAGAGGCAGGGAAGCATGTCTATGCCGAAAAGCCGATGACCAAGACCGTCGAAGAGGCCCTTGATGTGGTCAAGGTTTGGCAGGCGACCGGACGGGTGATGCAGGTGGGCGTGCAGTCGACAAGCCTCAAGGTCTGGGATCAAGCACGCGAACTGATCAACGCCGGGAAACTCGGCAAGGTGCTCGGCTACCAAACCGAATTCTTTCGCAACTCAAGCACCGGGCAGTGGAGGTACTACGAACTTAAAAAAGACATGACCCCCAAAAACATCGACTGGAAGCGGTGGCTGGGCGTCGATGCCGGACTCTCTCAAGAAATCCCCTTTGATCGGGCGGTCTATCGCCAGTGGCGGTGTTACTGGCCGTTCGGTTCCGGCATGTTTACGGATCTCTTCGTGCACCGCACCACCGCGATGCTCAAGGCCACGGGCCTGAGGTTTCCTGCGCGGGTCGTCGGGGCAGGGGGGATCTACTTGGAGCTCGACACTCGCGACGTTCCCGATGTGGCCACCGTGGTGGCCGACTATCACGAAGGCTGCCAAGGCTTGATCACGGCGACGATGTGCAACGAGCGCTCGCGCATCAAGCAGGTGATTCGCGGGCACAACGGGACGTTCGAGTTTGGCAACGGTGAGGAATACACCGAGTTTCAGTTCCTCGCCGAACGGCCCCAGGCCACGCTCGACAGCTCGATTCAAGATGAAACCATCGCAACCGATCTCTCTCCCGAAACACTTGAGCAGACCAACACCACGTACCTGCACTTTGAAAACTGGCTGTCCGCGATCGAGGCCAACGCTCCGGCCGCCTGCAACAACCCACCCGACCTCGGCGCTGCAGCCGTAACCACGGTGATCCTCGGCGCGATGAGTTACCGCAATGGACGCGTGTATCACTTCGATGCCGAGACAGGCCGTTACGGCGACGGTAACCCCGAGTGGGCACGCAGGTGGGAGCAACTCTCTGCCGAGCGGGGCAGCCCGCGGCATGTGCCCGGTTGGCACGCAGGCGATACCGGCAGCACGCTCACACCACGCGACTCGCAGGCACTCGCCGGGCCGTGGATCGACGGACGCGATCCCGCTGGCGCCTAACGCAAGTCTCCCACTCGATAGCACCTACCCGCGAGCGAGTTCCGGCAGCTTCGCTGCCGCTTCGCTCCAGGGCACGTCGTGCGGCAGCCTGCCGCTCTTTGCCGCCAGCGCTGCCACCACGCCTGCCGCCTCCCCCATGCTCACGGCGTTGCCCGTGACGCGGTAGCTTGAGTGGGCGATGAAGTCGCCGCTAATCGCACGACCGGCCATCATCAGCCCATCCACATCAGCAGCAATCAACGCACGCAAGGGAATGTCGTAGGGCTGCGTCTTGATGCCGAAGTTGGAGTAGGCGGAGGTCTTGTTCTGCTGCGCGGAGGCCGCGTGCACGTCGACCGAAAACGTAGCCCGGGTCACCGCATCGTCGTGCCGTGCCCCGTTCTGTACATCCTTCGCGCTGACCATGTACCGTCCACGGATCCGCCGGCCGTCCCGCACGCCAATCTGCTCAGCCGTCGCTGCGATCTGCAACCCTTGCCACGGCCCACCGAGACCCTTAAGCCCCTCTACAATGCGGTGCAGTTCGGCTCGCGCACGCACAGTGGCTGCCGTCACCGCGGCCGCGTCAAAAGGCTCCACGCCATACTCATGATTCATCATCACGAGCAGCAGGTTGTCGCGAACTTGCCACAGCGTGGGCTTGCTGTAGGAAGGAAAATGCCCCGTCCGCTCGATCTCGGCACGAAAGCGATCCTTCTTCTCGTTGTTGGAGAGATCCTCGTCTGCGTGCACCGCAAACCGCACAAAGTCGGAGAGAGCGTCTGCATCCTGGCAGACGAGCAGGGCGTTGAGCGACATCGGCTGGCAGGGGCACGCAGCCGACTCCCCAAACTCGAATCCGCAGCCGGCCAGGGCCCCGAGATCGCCGTCACCGGTAGCGTCGATGAACACCGGCGCCTGCCACGCCTCTCGCCCCGACTTGGACTCAGTAACGAGCGTGTTCAAGCGACGCCCGTCGAGATAAGCCGCTGAGACTTTGGTGTGCAACTGAAACTGCACGCCCGCCTCGCTGCAGAGTTCTTCAAGGAGGAGTTTCATCCCTTCCGGGTCATAGCAGATGCCCGTTTCCGCATCGCCCCTACGGTAGCCCCGCGTGGTCAGGTGCTGCTTGAGCTCTTTGGCAAAACCGGGCTTGTGAAAATCGAGCAGGTAGCCGAGCAGTCCCGCGGTCCACACGCCCCCAAGGCAGCCACGCCATTCAAAGAGCCGCACCTTCGCCCCTGACCGCGCGGCGGTGATCGCAGCCGAGACCCCCGCGGGCCCGGCGCCACACACGACGACATCGGCGTCAGACACCAACGGCAGCGTTCGCGCCGGCTCCCTAAAACCGTCCACCGCATCGTTCTCAGCGAACGCCAACGGACCGGGTACCACAGCCCCAGCGAGGGCGGCTGAAATCAGGTGCCGACGATGCAGATTCGTGGGGGCGGGCATGACGCTCTCCTGGGTCAGAAACGAGATCACCGCGAACGCCAGGAGGTGACCCACGCGATCCCGACGTCGTTGACTTTCACCACCAGAAACTCGGTATTGTCGCCCCACGCCAACGAACGGTCACGCTCCGCGTTGGCCCGTATCTCAGGGGGCATTTTTGAAAGCACACCCTCGAGGTGCTGTTCTTGCACGGCCGTGGCTGGATGCGATGGACCAAGTGTGGCCTCAATCTCCGCCAGTGGCGTGCCCGACTTGATCAGCTTGGCTGCTTCGATCGAGATCGGCGGAAAGTTTAGGTCGGCCCCGCCGCAACCGACGGTCGCGGCGATCAAGACCATGCCGCACAGCTTCCTCAGGATCCGTTTTCCTCTGCTCATCACATCCACGACTTTCAAGCCGAGACCACAGCACCGCCGCCTGCCAAGTGCGGCCGGGGAGGGCTCGTGAACTGCCCTATCGCATAGCCAAGAATTGCAAAACCAAGCCCCCAGAAATCTGCGGGCACCGTGGTGAACGCCGTAAAGAAGGTCTCCGGGAGCATCCCCTCCAGGTGCTCAATCGAAAAAGCCACGATCCAGGCCGAAAAACCCATCAGCATTGAGCACACCGCCGGCCGCGAACCACGTGGCTTGCCGTAGATGCCCATCACAACTGGCACGAACAGGGCCGTGAGTTGAATCGAGAGGGCCACATCGAGCAGTTCCATCAACGACTTCCCCCACAGCGCCAGCGCGATGCCGCCGAGGGATACGAGCACGACGCACAAGCGATCCCGGAGCAGCGGCTGGCGATCGAACCCGGGCAATCTCGCGAGAAGGTTGTGCCCTAAGATGGTGGCCGGAGCGAGCACAGCACTGGTCGCTGTCGACACCACCATCGACACCACAGCCACGACAAACACCACGAGCATCACCGGCGAGAGATACTCCCCGGCAAGAAATGCCACCGGGTCAATGTCGCCGTTGGGATGCGTCACCAGCGAGGCAAGCCCCAGGGTGACCGGCATCAGACCAAACACGAGGTAGAGCACCCCCGCCAAAATACAGGCCTGCATGGCGGTGTTTGGGCTCTTCGCTGCAAACACCCGCTGCTGGAGATCCTGTCCAGGGATGTTGCCAAAAAGCCCCGTCGCCCAGGCACCAAGCCAGGCCAGCACGACAGCCAGCGACATGTCGCTGGGCACAAGTCGCAGGTGGTCAGGGTGCGTTTCCGACACACGCTGCAACACCACCGAGAGCCCGCGGACAGGATCTCCATCGCCGAGCAACGGGTCGGCGAGAGTCGTGGCGAGCAGGATCACGAGCCCAGTCAAGGCGACCACAATCTGTACTGTGTCGGTGAGCGTGACCGACCACATCCCGCCGATGAGCGTGTACACGAGCGTGACACTGGCCACCACGAAGACCCCCATCACAAACGGCACATCGAAATAAAGTTCGAGAATGCTGGCGAGCGCGGTGTATTGAAGGGCCACCCACGAGAAGTAGCTCGGCACCTGAATCGACGCCCCAACGATTTCGGCCGCCGGCCCGTACTTGGCACGGTAGAAGTCGGCCATTGTGTAGAGCTCCATCTTCCACAGCGGCCGCGCAAAGAAGATGCCCGCGAGCATGAGCGTACCCGCACACGCGAACGGATCGAGGACGACACCGAGCAACCCTTCCTCGCGAGCGGCACCGGCCGCAGCAAACATCGTCGCTGCCCCAAACCAGGTGGCGATCAGCGTGCCCCACGCGAGAAAGAGGGGCAGCTTCCGCCCGGCCACAACGTAGTCGGCCTCGTCTTGAACTTTGCTGCTCGCATAGACGCTCAGTGCCAAGAGAAAGACCACGTAGCCGGCGAGAGCCCAGCCCAGCAAGTTCACCGTGCCCTGATCGAGATTGATCGCGGGCGGATCTCCCGCAGCAAACAGCATCATGCAAAGCCCTCAAACATCCATGTGCTGAGAAAGGTCACCTCTTCCAGGTGACGACGCCCTCGTCACGCCCACAAGAACTGGGCAAACTGACGGACGGGGATTGTACAACCCACCCAGACGTCCGTCAGCGGGGCTTTTCTCGGTCCTTCCGGGAACTCAGTTGAGTCGGAGAGACTGCCCTTGCCGATCGAGCGGCGTTTCCTTCGAGAGAGCGGAAGGCCGGGCACCGATCCGCCGCGCGGATTGGTCGG
>JBMTLP010000057.1:0-11308 GCA_049433245.1 Pirellulales bacterium | reverse complement strand
CGGGCTTTGGGGAAGCGGTGGCCCGCAGCGAACCGGTGATGGCGAAGGCAGCCCCACTTCTCGCCAGATGGCGATTTATGAGTTTATTCGTGACAAGATCCGCTCGCGTGGGTTCGGCCCGACCGTTCGCGAGATAGGCACGGCCTTTAAGATTCGCTCGCCCAACGGCGTGGTCTGTCACCTGAAGGCGCTCGAGCGGAAGGGCTACATCACGCGTGGCCGCAACATGTCGCGAGCCATCGAACTTGTCACCGAGCCCGCCCACCTCAGCGGCCTCCCGATGGCGGGCCTTGTGGCAGCCGGCACGCTGCGACCGGCTGAAGAGCAGGCGGAGCGAATCGACTTTGCAGAACTCTTCAACCGAGACAACCACTTCGTGCTGAAAGTCATGGGCGACTCCATGATCGATGCCCAGATCGCTGATGGCGACTGGGTGGTCATTCGCAAGTCGCGGACCGCCCACACCGGTGACATCGTCGTCGCACAGACCGAAGAAGGGGAGGCCACGCTCAAGCAGTGGTTTCCAGAACGGGATCGCGTGCGACTTCAGCCGGCCAACGCGGCCATGAAGCCCATGTATGTCAAGAATCCACGTGTTCTCGGCATTCTCGTCGGCGTGGTGCGGAAGACGGGCTGATCACCGAGCCGTCTTGCCTGGAACAGCAGGGAAAGCATTGACGAACGCTTGAAGCCTTTTCGCCTCGTACAGACACCGCTCAGGAAACGGCTCGGTCAATGGCCTCGTCGGAGTATTGATTGAGTTTGTTGTAGAGCGTCTTGATGCTGATTCCCAGCTCTTCTGCTGTGCGGGCCTTATTGCCTTCGTTGCGCTCGAGCCCTTCCAGGATGGCTTGCATCTCGAGTTCGCGGAGCGACAGGGGGCGGCCGGTGTCCGGCGGCCCATCACTCCGACCTTCTCGTGTCGCTGGTGCGGGGCAGGCGGGCTGCTGCACACAAAACCGCTCTGGAAGGTGCTCGCAACTGAGCGGCAGTCCGTCACTCACCACGAGCGCGTATTCAATCACGTTGGCAAGTTCTCGAATGTTACCTCGCCAAGGATACCGCCCCAGTGCTTCGAGTAGATCGTTCGTCACCACCGGTGCGGTGCCTGGCACCTGCGGCCTCAGACGGCGAATCAGATGCTCCGTGAGTTCCGGCAGGTCATCCAGCCGCTCCCGCAGCGGCGGCAACCGGATCTCGAAGGTGTTGATTCGGAAGAACAGATCCTCACGAAACGCTCCGTCGGTGATCATCTCTTCCAGTGGTCGATGCGTGGCACAGACGATGCGACAGTCCACACGAATAGACTCATTCTCTCCCACACGTCGGATTTCTCCGCTCTCGAGTACACGCAGGAGTCGGGGCTGCAGCGACCTGGGGAGTTCGCCAATCTCGTCGAGAAAGAGCGTGCCTCCATCGGCGACTTCAAACAGCCCAGCACGGTGCTCACTCGCACCCGTAAAAGCACCCTTGCGGTGACCGAAGAGCTCGCTCTCCACGAGCTGCTCCGGCAACGCGCCGCAGTTCACCGCCACGAGTGGCCCCGTCGCCCGCCCGCTCGATTCATGGATCGCTCGGGCCACGAGCTCCTTCCCGGTGCCTGTTTCACCCCGCACCAGCACGGCTGACTCGGTGGGGCCCACTCGCTCGATCAGTTGCCGCACTCGCTCGAGCGCTGGCGAACTTCCCACGAGTCGAGTGTCTCCCTCCGCACGCCGCACGCGCGTTTCCAAGGCTCTGAGTCGGGCCGTCAGTTCCCGCCTCTTCCTCACTCGCTCCAGGACCGCTCGAATGTCCGCGAGCTTGCAGGGCTTCGTGAGGTAATCGAACACACCTTCATGGAGAGCGGCGAGGGCTGTCTCGTGCGAAGACTTTCCTGTGATCACCACGGTTTCGGTATCGGGCGAAACTTCCCGCACCCGACGGATCACGTCGAGACCGCCCACGTGAGGCATGTCGAGATCCACGATCACGCAGTCATGGGACGTCTGCTCAAGAGCCTCCAAAGCGGCACGACCATCTCCGCAGACTGTCGCCTCGTGCCCAAGCCGAGGCAGTTCGATCCTCATCAGTTCCTGCAGCGACGTTTCGTCGTCGGCAAAGAGAACCCGCAGGCGCTTAAGCGGCTTTTCCGAGATGATCCACCTCCTGCTGATGCGCGTCTTTCGGCGGCGTCTCTGCTGAGCCGCTGAATCCTTCACCAACGGCAGCGAGCGGGAGCATCACCGTGAACGCTGCCCCACAACCGGGGCCATCACTCGAGGCTTCGATCCGGCCACCGTGGTCAACCACGATGCGATGCACGATCGATAAGCCAAGCCCTGTGCCTTGGCCACTCTTTCGACGCGTAAAAAATGGTTCGAACAGATGGGTGCGAACTTCCTCAGTCATTCCACAGCCGTCATCCACGAAGACCACCTCGGCCTCACGGCCGTTACGGGTGACACTGACCGAGACGCGGCCACACGCTTCGACGCAGTCGAGCGCGTTGACCAACAGATTCAGCACAACCTGTTTTATCTCCTGCGGATTCACCAACACGAGGAGATCGGGGCCGTCGGCGATCTCGATCGAACGCCCTGCGAAGCGACCGACATGCCGCAGCATCTCGGCAACATCACTCACAATAGCCTTGATCGCGGTGGCCTGTCGCTTCACTTCCCCAAGCCTGGAGAAGTCGAGCAGTTTTTCGGTGATCTCCTTGCAGCGAAATGCCTCGCTCTGGATCAGTTCGAGGTAGCGAACCGTGAGTTGCTTCTCCCCCGGATCGTCAACGGCATCCACAACCCGACTCTCAAGGGATTCGGCACACATCGCGATCGATGCGAGGGGGTTGTTGATTTCATGCGCCACGCCTGCAGCCAAGAACCCGACGCTGGCCAGCTGCTCACTTCGAATCACTTCACGGGTTCGCAGTTCGACCTGCCGATCGAGATCGTCCCTGATCGCTTGAAACCGCGCCGTCATGCCGTTGAGCGCGTCTGCGAGTTCTGCAATCTCATCGTCGGTGTCGAGGTGGATGCGGTAGTCGAAGTCGCCGGCTGCCACCCGCCGAGAGCCATGCCCAAGATGACGCAGCGGCCGAAACACCCAGCGATAGATGAGGACGCCAAGCGCCATCAGCAGGGCGGTCGCTGCGAGCGCTGCTGCCCAGGTGACGATGATCAACGTGCGGTATCCCGTCCGGACTTCGCGGGCAAGATCGTGCAACTGCTCCTGGAGAAAACTCGGCAACTCTGCCGTGAGGGCAGCGAGCCGGTCGAGCTCCCTTCCGGTGGCAAGATGACGGGCCACAGGATCATCAAGCCTCCGGTCACCGCTCCACTGTCGCAGCGACGAGAGGCTCGCAGCAATCGCGGCGGCCGTCTCTCGTTCGCGACTCCGGTCGGCGATCGGCACCCCATCGAGATCCCAGCGGTCAAGCTGTTTGCGATAGGCGTCCAACGCGCGTTCTACCAGCACAAGCCTCGCTGTGAGGGTGTCATCAGCGAGATCGCCACTCGTGTTGCCGGTGTCGGTGTCCATGAACATCCGGGCATGCGTGAGTCGCAGATCGTCGACCTTCAGCCCGAGGTCGCTGGCGAGAGGCATTTCCGCCGCTCTATTCGAGAGCGCCCGCACGAGTCGCCGATAACTGGAGACTCCGACCAAGCTGCTGGCAAAGAGAGCGGTGACCGCCACACCTGCAAGCATTCCACACAGCAGCAACTTGTTGCGGATCGGCCTGCGTCTGGCCATTCGTCGAGCCCCGGCGTTGGTCATCTCCCGCTGCCACCTGCGGCAACGGGCCGGAGCGTAGCAACCAGTCCCCAGCCGGAAAACCGCGGTTCGGCCCGACGGCCAAGCCCATCAGGCGAGCCCCCACCGCTTCCGCAGAAACCACTCCATCGACATCAAGGCCACCGTCACGAGCAGCATCGGCCAGGAATCCCACAGGCTCCAACTCCACTCTGCCTCGCTTTCGTAGACCACCGGTCTCTCCAGGAGTTCCTCAAAAATGCCCGCAAGGTCTTCCGCTGGCTGGGGTTCTTGCCCAGTCTCTTCCGCTAGCTGCCGCATCACCATCCCGTTGGCAACGGGGTTGGCCATCTCAAGATCCTGACGAAACACGGTGAATCTCGCCTCGCGACTGGCCACGTCCTGACCTTCACGGGTGGCCGTGGCGGCAAGCGTCCAATCGCCCGGCATGGTGCACTCTGTGAGCTGCCCTGCCCAACTCTCCCCCTCACGCACCAACCGCACCGGCCGCCTGGTCCCATCGGGCCCCGTCGCCTCTGCCTGAATGACGGCATCCTCGATGACGGCACCATCGGCTTGCCGAAGCCCCGCATTGAAGGCGAGCGGGCTTCCAGCCGAGATCCTCCGCTGCGCTGGCCGGATCCAGAGCGAGTCGTCGCCGATGTCGTCGCGGCTGGCGAGCCAAAAGATGAACTGCCGCCAGAAACTCCGGTAGGGGCGTTCTGCTCCCTGCATCACCCAACGCCAGGTGGAATCCACCGCCAGCGCAGCCACACGGCCGGTTCCATAACTCTTCGCCACCAGCAGCGGCACGCCGTTCTCCGAAATCGCCAACGGCTGCGCCGCGGGTGCCAACTGACCGAGCACATTCGCTCCTTCCAAGGCAGGCAGTTCGTTCCACGCCGCCACGTTCTCGGCTGGCGTGTCGGCCAGCCGCAGGATCGACAGTCCACCGAACCTTGGATCTGGCAGCATTTTGAGGGGCCCACGAACGTGCAAGCCCTCGCGAACGGGCTCATCAAACCGCTGTCGAGAAAGCGGATCTCGCTCAAACGGAAGGGCCGGCTGCAGCGGTGTGGATCCCCAGCCACCCGCTTCGAAGGCATGCAAGCCCCCCAGGAGCCCCAGCCCAGCCCCCTGCCCCACCCGATCGTTGATCAGGGCGAGTTGCTCGGGCGTGAGCGCCGAGGCATCGAGATCACCGATGAGAAACACATCGACGTCTTCCGTGAGCATGTCACCGACATCCACCGGCCAGTCGCGTCGATCGGAGCCGTCAATCCAGCGAAAGTCGACCTGCATGTCGGGGCTGGCAGCGAGACTGCGACGAAGGAATCGCTGCTCCACCCGCAACGCTCCTTCCAGATACACCACCCGCAACCCGCCATCGATTACGTTCACAAAACTGCTGAGCTGGTTGTTGGTGATGACAGTCTCGCCCTCCAAGGGATCGACCGCCAGCACCAACTTACGCTCGCCGGGTTGCTCTGGCTGCCAAGTCAGACGCACGGTTTGCTCGACATCAGCCCCGGGGCTCGTCAGGAGGGTGGTCGCCACCTCCTCCATGTCGCCTGCGGCATCTTCAACGAGGAGCCGGACAGTCAACTCGCGATTGGCAAGCCCCGACATCCGCACCCGGCCCACCACCTCCACCTTGGTCTTCACAAACACATCGTCCGCGACCGAGAGTTGCAGCACCTCCGCATCTCGTCCCTGGCTCCCGGATCGCTGCTGCCCGAAGAGCACACTCCACAACGGGATTCCACTCTCACCCAGCCGACGCGCGACGGTCTGCGGAGGGAGGTCGCGCGGCGGGTACGCGTGCTGCGCCCCATCACTGAGCACCACAACCCCGGCCAGCGATTCAAATTTCGCCGTCTGAACCGCTTCATCCAACGCCGCGCCAAGCGCTGTCTCTTCTGAGCCCTCCCCTTTTTCCCACGCGCTCGTCAGCGAAAACGGATCCTCCGGTGTCACAGGCACACTCACGAGGCCACGATCAAATCGCCACAGCCGCAGACGCATGCCGCCGTCAGCGAGCAGCTCGCGTGCCTCCGGCTCGGCCGCCTCCAATGAAGCAACAAGATGCTCCCAACGCGTTTGACCGGCTGGCGCGTCAGCGACCGTCATGCTTTCCGACGCATCTACCAACACAAGCAGTTCGCCTTCTTGCCGCAGCCGCCGCTGCGCCACCACGGTGGGTCGCAGCATGCAGATCACAATCGCCAGAAACGCCGCAACCCTCAACCCAACCAGCCACCGCAAGCGGAATCCATCGACCCTTGAGCGATCAGGGCCGACAAGGATCAAGGCTGCGGCAAGCCCCATCGCCACCAACACCACAAACCACCACGAACCAACTGGCTCGAAGAGGAGGGAGAGGGCCGTGTCGGCCGACGAAGATGGCTCAGCAGCAGGTGGCATGAGAGAGCGTTGGTGTCTTAGTCATCAAAATCAAGGCTGGCATCTGGCTCAGCCACCTCACGATCCACACGGGAAGGCTTGGTCGTGTTCGCGGGCGGCACCACATCTCCTCGATCGGCTTCGAAGTTTTGCGACGGACGGCTCGGCGGTTCGCTGTCTTCCCGAGGGGCGTAGAACCGATTCGCGACCATCCAGTCGCCGGCCATCACCATGGCCACAAGGATGATCATCCAGCCGGAGAGCTCCGTGCCAACTCGTTCGAGATGCACTTCACGCACGATCTCTTCACCCGTGCGGACCAGCGGCGTTGCCTCACCGAAGAGTTGCTGAGCATCCTCGGCAGCGAGCCTTCGGCAATCCGTCGCCGCCACAGGCAGGTTGGCGCTGAAACCACCCCGAAAACCATCGGCACGACCGCCAGCCAGGACCTGGTAGTTGCCCGGCTCACGAGTTGACGAAACGGTCACAGTCCGTTGTTCGGGATCCACCGCGGCCGGAAACTCATCGTCCGCGGGCGTCTGCACCACCACCACACCATCGAGGTCTGACGGCACCCGCACCGTTGCCGGTTGCCCCGTGATCACGTTGTGCTCTTCGCGCGTGTTCATGGCATACAGCAGCGATTCATTGGCGAGCACGACGAAAGGCCACGGCTCAAACCCGGTAGCGAGCAGATTCCACGCGTCCGGATCGCTTGCTGGCTGCGAGACGGGCGTGGTGATGACGACGACGGTGCCCTGACCGAGAGGATGCACGAGCACGGCCGGCGTTCCATCGCGGTAGGCGACGATCGATTCGGCTGCAGTCACCACACGTGCAGCCGGTCCTCCACCATCCACCTCGGCAGCCTCAGGATTGGCGACGAACTCCCAATGCCGGAAGACGGGGAAATCTTGCCAGGGCACCGCGTCGGCCACACGGCGAAAAACAGCCAGCATCGGGTGATCGAGTTGCCTAGGTGCGAGGTAGTTCTCACCAGTCTCATCTCGCCAGATTCGCGCAACTGCCCCACCCAGGGTGCGTCGACTCTCGTCACTGTTAAACGCCTCGGGTGTGACCGCCTGAGGCCCCAGCCAGACCACGAGCCCCCGCCCAAACCGCACCCAGTCGCCCAACTGCGACCAGGTGCGACCGTCCAGCGGAGCGGGATCGACGAGTACGATCCCATCGAAGTCCTCCCATGCTTGCTGCTGAAATGCGTCGGTGCTGACCACCGTACACTCCAATCGCCCCCGACCGTCACGGGCCAGGGCTGCCGGTGCGATCGCTTCGGTAACGAATCGCCCTGTGCTGAGCACCGGATCTGGCGACACCACGAGGACCTTGGGCGTGGCATCAACTTCCACGCTGAAATACAGCACGTTATCTGCATCGAGGTCGTCTGCCCCTACGATCACCACCCGGCCCTGCTGAGTACCTCGCTCGAGACCAGCGATTGAGAAAGTCAGCGACTCACTGTCGGTGGCATCCCACGAAACGGGCTGCACGGCTCGCCGGGCGTAGCTGCCATCAGGCTGCACCATTTCGACCGCAACCGAGCGTTCCTCGGTCGGCCCAAGGCGACTCCGCTGCACAGTCAACTCCAGTGGTGCGGTGGCGGAAACCCGCTCCGCAGGCAAACGCACAGAGTTGAGAGAGAAGTTCGAGGGCGATTCAACACCCACGTCGATGACCACCGGCGCCACCTCAGGGTGCCGCGTGAGCACGGCCGCTGCCGGTTCACCAACTTCCCAAGCCGAGATCGAGAGATCGGTGAAGAGATAGAGCTCACGTCTGCCCAGCGACGACTCGGCCAGCAGAGTGGCGGCGGAATCCACGGCGCTCGCCAGCGGCATCGCCGGCGGCCCCGCTTCGAGACGATCCAAGGCAGCTCTCGCCGCATTGAGGCTGGCGGCGAAAGCCAAAGGCCTCCCCGACGTATCGACCACAGCCACCTCGCTCCCGCGCGGCAGCCGCGCCAGCAGGTCGCGTGCGATCTCGGCAGCGTCTTCAAGCCGGGTGCGATTGGCCCGCCGCAGCAGCATCCTCGGCGCGGTGTCAAACACGAAAGCCACGGCGACCGGACCTTCCGCCTCTCCCAACCAACCAGCAGCCCGCAGCGTAGGCCGCGCGAGTGCGATGGCCAGCAAGATGATCGCCGCAATCCTCAGCAAAAGCAGGAATAGATGATTGAGCCGCAATCGCCGACGGTTGGCAAGCCGCTTCTCCTGCAGGAACCTGAGCGCCGGAAAGTCATGGGGCACCGGCTTCCGCCGCATCGCGAGGTGCAGCACGATCGGCACCGCGACCAAGGCAGCTCCCCCGAGAAGCAACGGCGTCAAAAAGGATAGGCCCATGAAATATGCGACCGGGTTCTAGAACCGAGTGCGGCGACTGGCGAGGTACCCGGTGAGGGCACGGTCAAACTGCATGCTGGTGTCGATCGGCACGTAATCGATGCCCGCCTGAAAACAGGAACGCTGATAGTTCTCTCGAAATACGCGAATGCTCTCCAGGTACTCGCCGCGGGCAGCATCAGCATCAATCACGAGCTTGGAATCCGCTTCCGGATCCGTCAGTTCCACCATGCCTTTGTAGGGGAACCGCTCCTCCGCCTCGTCAAGCACGTGAAAAAGGATCACATCGTGGCCGCGGTGACGAAGCCGGTTGAGGGCATCGCGAATCGGTTCTGGGTCGGCGAGCAAGTCGCTGAAGATCATCAGCAACGAACGATGCCGCAGCATCGCCCCTGCCTGGATGAGGCTCTTTGCAATGTCGGTTTCCCCGGATGGCTGTACGCGAGTCAACAGGGAGAGCACTTCCGCGATCTGCGATCGCTTGGAGCGAGCAGGCAAACTCAAGCGGATGCGATCATCAAACACCATCAGGCCGCACGGGTCCTGCTGATGCACCATCAACCAACACAAAGCCGCCGCCAGCGAGATCGAGTAGTCGAGCTTGGTGAACTGCTGACGATAGGTAAAGTCCATCGACCGGCTGGTGTCGATCAGCAGATAACCGGTGATGTTGGTTTCTGCCTCGAACTTTTTGATGTAGGGCTTGTCGGTCTTTGCGTACACCAGCCAGTCGATGTCTTTGGGGTCATCACCAGGGGTGTATTTGCGGTGTTCACTGAACTCCACCGAGAAACCGTGATAGGGGCTGGCATGGAGCCCCTGCAGGAAGCCCTGCACGATGAACTTGGCACGGAGGTCGAGCCGGGCAATCTGCCTGACGACGTCCGGCTTCAGGTATTCCTCAACAGCACGTACCATGCCCGCCCCCTCCTGGCAGCGATGCAGACAACGGCCTGCCACGGTGGCAAAGCCGCATGCCTGCCGCTCACTTCACGAGCTTTGGAATTTCGGGTTCGGGTATCTCTGCCACGAGGCGGGCCACCACGTCTTCACTCGTCAGCCCGTCGGCCTGCGCTTGGAAGTTGGTCGCGATGCGGTGCCGTAGCACCGGCACGGCAATCCGGCGGATGTCGCTGAGCGAAACGCTGAAGCGACCGTCCATCGCTGCGAGGGCCTTACCACCTTGGATCAGGAACTGCCCCGCTCGAGGCCCCGCCCCCCAATCGACGAGTTCCGCCACGTACTTTGGCGACTCAGGATCCTTTGGCCTCGTGGCCCGCACCAGTCGCGCCACGTACTTCACCACGTATTCACTCACCGCCACGCTCGACACGAGCTTCTGAATGTTCACGATCGCACGACCGGAAAGCACCTTCCGGACTTCCGGTTTCTCCGACCGCGTGGTGGCCAACAGGATCTGCTCTTCTTCGGGGGCCGTGGGATACCCGACCTTGATGTTGAACATGAACCGGTCGAGCTGGGCCTCGGGAAGAGGGTAGGTCCCCTCCTGCTCGATTGGATTCTGCGTGGCAATCGTGAAGAACGGCTCAGGGAGTTGGTAGGTCTCCTGGCCGACCGACACCTCGCGTTCCTGCATCGCCTGCAGCAAGGCGGCCTGGGTTTTGGGAGGGGTGCGGTTGATCTCGTCCGCCAGGAGAATGTTGGTGAAGATCGGACCTTCGACAAATCGGAAGTGGCGGCGACCGTTCTCGTCTTCCTCGAGCACATTCGTGCCGGTGATGTCGGAAGGCATGAGGTCAGGCGTGAACTGCACCCGCTTGAAACCAACATCAAGAATCCGGGCGAGCGTCGACACCATCAGCGTCTTGGCGAGCCCCGGCACCCCTTCAAGGAGGCAGTGGCCGCGGGTGAAAATCGCGGCGAAGAGCTGTTCGATCACATCTGTCTGCCCGATGATCACCTTCTGAAGTTCTTCCTGCATCAACTGACGATGCTGGGAAAACTCCTGAAGAATGTCGTCTAGGGTCTTAGGGCGGGAGGCTGTCGACACGCTACTTCACCTGCGAGGAGTCACCGCGGGCGATCGGTCGCCCGTCATGGCTCAGTATCGGACTTCGCTGCGATTGCGGCAATCGCGACCGCCACAGACCTCCAGAACAGCAATGGAAGGCTTTTTCGGCCGATCGCTAGAATGTCCGTATGGACTGCACGCCAACACCGAAACGTTTCTTCTTGATCAGCGCGTTTGCTCTCGTCATCGCTGCGTGCCTGCTTCCCTCAGGCAAGGCTGAGGCTCAGCAACCGCCGGTGAGCACCCGCCAAATCGAGCAAGCGATTGACAAAGCCCGCGACTGGCTCGTGCGGCAGCAAAACGCCGATGGTTCGTGGGAATGCTCGATGCGCCCCAACGAGACCCGCGTGGGTGCCACTTCCCTCGTCACGCTGGCGCTGCTGAATGCGGGGCTTCCTCCAGAAAATCCCGCCGTTTCCAAATCGCTCCAGTGGCTTCGCGGCCAAACGCCAGACGAAACCTACTCGGTGTCGCTACAGACCATGGTGCTGGCGATCGTCACGCCGGATGCCGATCGCTTGCAACTCGCCCGCAACGTGAAGTGGCTCGAAGACGGTCAGATTCGGGTAGGGGCCACCGCTGGTTCATGGAGTTACCACCACAATCGCGGCAATGGCGATAACTCCAACTCGCAGTACGCGATGCTGGCGCTGCACGAGGCGAGCGAAGCTGGGGTTCGGGTGGATCCAAACGTCTGGGAGTTGGCCCAGAAGTATTGGATCTCATGCCAGGTTGGGGATGGTTCGTGGGGCTACACACTTGGCAACCTCGGCGGCTC
>JBMTLP010000056.1:0-11412 GCA_049433245.1 Pirellulales bacterium | reverse complement strand
ACAGACCGTGCCTCAAAAAACTCCCAGCGAGGAGTGAGCCCCGTGCCCACGGCCGGGGCTATGGAAGCAAGCGAAGCCCGGAGGGCGAAGCGCCGCGGACATGCAGCGAGCGAAGGGCACGAAGCCCGGAGCGAGCGTCCCGACCGGGGGCATTGGGCTCACTCCGAGCGCCCTCCGTGTCTGGTATCCTCACAACCCTCCGCTCCGCAAAACCGCCGTGCCGGGCTCACACTCCGCCAGCCACACACCGATGCCAGCCCCCCTGTCGCCGCTGCCAGACGTTGTTGGCAACCTGCTCTCCACGTGGTGGGGCTTCGACGCCCTCCGTCCCCTGCAGTCCGACGCCATCGCCGCCGCGCTCGCCGGCCGCGACTCGCTCGTGGTGATGCCGACTGGCGGGGGAAAGAGCCTCTGCTACCAGCTCCCGCCGCTGGTTGGAGAAACCACCGATGTGGTGATCTCGCCACTGGTGGCGTTGATGAAGGATCAGGTCGATGCCCTTGAGTCGATCGGCTACCCCGCCGCGGCGCTGTATGCCGGCATGTCCGACGGCGAGCGGCTCTCGATTCGCAACAGGCTCGTGGCGGGGGAGTTGCGGCTGCTGTTTGCATCGCCCGAGAGGCTGGTGAACACCGGACTGATCGACGTGCTTGCGCGAGTGGGGGTCCGGCGGTTTGCGGTGGACGAGGCGCACTGCATCAGCCAGTGGGGGCACGACTTTCGGCCGGAGTATCGACAGTTGGCGATGCTTCGGGATCGGTTTCCTACGGCCAGCCTGCATGCCTACACGGCAACGGCCACCCCACGGGTCCGCGACGACATCGCCTCGCAACTCGCCCTCCGCGATCCGGTGCGGCTCGTCGGCACGTTTGACCGCCCGAACCTGATCTATCGCGTAGTGCCGCGCGGGGACCGCACCAATCAGGTGATGCAGATCCTGGGACGTCACCGCGGCGAGGCGTCGATCGTGTACTGCATGAGCCGCAAGGAAACCGAGACCCTTGCTGCACGACTGGCTGCGGAGGGGTTTCTTGCACGTCCCTACCACGCGAAGCTGACCCCGGAGGCTCGCCACAAAACCCAGGAGGCGTTTGCGAACGAAACGATTGACACCGTCGTGGCCACGGTGGCGTTTGGAATGGGAATCGACCGTTCCGATGTGCGGCTCGTGCTCCATACCTCGCTGCCAAAAAGTATCGAGGCCTACCAGCAAGAGACGGGGCGAGCTGGTCGCGACGGACTGGCGGCGGAGTGTGTGCTGCTCTACTCATCGGCCGACGTGTTCAGCTGGGAGTCGCTGGTCCGCAAGACAGTGGAGCAGTCGGAGCTCTCGGAAGCGGAGGCCGAGCCCTTCATCGCCAGCCAGCTCGAACACCTCCATGCCATGCGGCGGTATGCCCGCGCGACGCGGTGCCGCCACAAGGCACTCTCTGAATACTTCGGCCAGGCCTACGGAGAGTCGTCGTGTGGGGCCTGCGATGTCTGCCTCGGTGAAACCGAAAGCCTCCCCGATGCCACCATCGTGGCTCAGAAAATCCTGTCATGCGTGTATCGCGTGGAGCAGCGATTCGGGGTGCGACATGTGTGCGAGGTGCTCCGCGGGGCAAAGACTGATGGCGTGATACGCCACGGTCACGACCAACTCTCGACCTACGGACTGCTCGCCAACCTGGATCAACGCAGCTGTGAAAACCTCGTACATCAGCTGCTCGACCAGGGCCTGCTGAACCGCAGCGAAGGAGACCGGCCGGTGATCCAACTCGCCGAGTCCGCCTGGGGTGTGCTCCGCGGCGACGATGAGGTCGTGCTCGTGGCTCCGCGTGCCGGTCGAGCGCAGACAACCAAGGTGGATGTCGACGACTGGGAAGGCGTGGACCGTGATCTGTTTGAGCAGTTGCGGCGTTGGCGACGACGCGTGTCGCAGGAGCGGGGCAAGCCGGCCTGGACGATCCTCGACGACAAGGCGCTCCGCTCGATTGCCCGCGAGAAACCCCTCTCGCCGGCGGCCCTGCTCCGCTGCCGTGGGATTGGCGAAAAACGACTTGCCGAGTTTGGACAGGATATCCTCGACCTCGTCAGCCGAAGTGCATAGTTACGCTCGCTCTGCAGCCGGCCGAGAGGCAACTTCCCCGCCCACGATGAAGGACTTTTGATGCAGCCCCTGCTCGTGCTCAACGTCGTCGGCCTCACGCCAAGCCTGCTGCCCCATACGCCCAGGCTCAAGGCGGTCGGTGACTCAGGGTTCAGTGCGTCTCTTGGCACGGTGCTACCTGCCGTCACCTGTTCGGCTCAGGCCACATTGCTCACCGGCCGCATGCCCAGCGAGCACGGCATCGTGGGGAATGGGTGGTACTTCCGGGATCTTGCCGAAGTTTGGTTCTGGCGTCAGAGCAACCGACTCGTGGGTTGCGAAGCGGAGAAACTCTGGCACGTTGGCCGCCGACGCTTTGGCCCGGGCTTCACGGTGGCCAAGATGTTCTGGTGGTACAACATGTATGCCGCCGTCGACACCGCCGTCACCCCGCGGCCTGTGTACTGTGCCGATGGCCGTAAGCTGCCGAGCATCTACACAGACCCTCCCGAGTTAAAGCAGCAGTTGCAGGGGACACTCGGCCGCTTCCCCCTCTTTGATTTCTGGGGACCAAAGGCTGGCATTCCCTCGTCGGCCTGGATTGCCGAGGCCACCCGCCGGGTGATAGAGCAGGATCGGCCCACCGTCACGCTCTGCTACCTGCCGCATCTCGACTACGACCTGCAGCGGTACGGCCCCAACTCGCCTCAAGCCGTGCGAGCCTGCGGTGAAATCGATCGCGTGGCTGGAGACCTTGCCGAGTGGGGGATGCAACGCGGACACGCCGTCGTGGTGCTCAGCGAATACGGCATCACACCGGTCTCGGATGGAGTGCACCTCAATCGGGTGCTTCGCGAGGCCGGGCTTGTGCGTGTGCAGGAGGTTGATCTCGGCTGGGAACTACTCGACTGTGGTCGATGTGAGGCATTTGCGGTGGCGGACCACCAACTCGCCCACGTCTATGTGAAGAATCCCGAGCGAATCTCGGAAGTGAAGGCGATTCTGGAGATCACTCCGGGCGTTGCGGAAGTGCTCGACCGCGACGCCCAAGCGGCCTATGGAATCCACCACGAGCGGTCTGGCGAACTCGTGGTCATCTCCAGCCCCGATCGCTGGTTCACTTACTACTACTGGCTCGATGACGCCAAGATGCCCGACTTCGCCCGCTCGGTCGACATCCACCGGAAGCCCGGATACGACCCGGTCGAGCTTTTTGTCGATCCGACCCTCACCTTCCCGAAGTTACGGATCGCCGGCAAACTTGCGAAGAAAATACTCGGCTTCCGAATGTTGATGGATGTGATCGGCACCGATGCCTCACTGGTTCGCGGCTCGCACGGCCGTTTGCCACCATCACGAGCGGAGGGCCCGGTGTATCTCTCGAGCCAACCGACAGGCCGTCGTGAACATCTGGAGATGACCGACGTCCGCGACATGCTCCTGGAGCTCGTGGCTGATGGCACGCCCACGTGATTCGCAGCCGCTCGCCGTACATCCGCTTGGGGATGCGGCCGTGGCCATCACCATCCCGGGCGTCGCTGGCACTGCCGAAACCACGGCGGCCGTCCGCGCTACCGCAGAGGCGATCGAGCAGGCCCAACTTCCCGGCGTCGTCGACGTGGTCTCGTCCCCCGATCGGGTCACGCTCTGCTGCGACCCAGCAGTGGCGGACACCTTCCCGTCGATGCTTACCAGCATCCACGACGCGATCGCAGATATTCGCCACAACGCAGAGCATCGAGCACAAGCCGCCCTCGGTAAGACGCATGAGATTCCAGTCCACTATGGAGGCCAGGGCGGGCCTGATCTCAACGAAGCCTGCCATCTCAGCGGGCTCGAGAGAGAGCGATTCATCCACCTCCACACGACCCCCGACTACCTCGTCACGGCCGTGGGCTTCACGCCTGGATTCGCTTATCTTGGCGGACTCGATCCGCGACTGCGTCTACCGCGCCGGGCCACTCCACGAACGAGTGTGCCGGCGGGCTCCGTGGGCATCGGGGGGCCGCAGACTGGCGTCTATCCATCGGTCAGCCCCGGCGGCTGGCAGATCATCGGCCACACCACGACGCGGTTCTTCGACCCGACCGCACCGAGCCCCGCCCTCTGCGCCGTAGGCGACCGGGTGCGGTTTGTGGCGAGTGGTTCGAGCGTCGGCGGCCCCGTCGCGGAAGAGCACTCCCCGCCGTCTGCCGTACGCAGAACCGATAGGCGACCGGACATCACGGTGATCACCCCAGGGCTGATGACCAGCGTGCAGGACTTGGGCCGACCTGGCTATCGCGCGTGCGGTGTCACCCCTGGAGGCGCCGCCGACCCCATAGCGGCGATGCTCGCCAATCAGCTCGTTGGCAATCCACCGCAGGCGGCCGTGCTCGAGCTCACCTTGTTCGGCCCCACGCTGAAGTTTGAGCGAGACGCGCTTGTTTCCCTGACGGGTGCGTCGTTTCCTGGCCTCGCTGGCTGGCGGCCCCACGCCCTCAAAACCGGCACCACCATCGCCCTCGGGCATGCGACTCGCGGATGCCGAGGCTATCTCGCCATCGCTGGTGGCATCGACGTACCGATGGTGCTCGGCAGCCGAAGTACCCACCTCGATGCAGGCTTCGGCGGACTGGCAGGCCGACCGCTGATCGCCGGTGATCAGCTGCCCGTTGGTCAAAGCCGCGTGCCTCTACCGGAAATGCGTTGGAGCCTGAGCCCCAACCTCCTCGAACTACCAGACAGCCCAGCCCGGCTGAGGCTGATCCTGCCAGAGGAACAATCGCTGGCAGCCGAGGCACTCCTGGGCAGACCGTACCGCGTCACGTCTCGCTCCAATCGCATGGGGCTGCGGCTGGCAGGATCACCGCTGCCCGTCCCCACCAAGCCCGACACGATCTCAAGGGCCGTCATTCCGGGCACCGTGCAGTTGCCTCCCGATGGCCAGCCGATTCTCCTGCTCGCCGATTGCCAGACGATCGGAGGCTACCCCGTGATCGGCCATGTGGCTTCGGCTGACCTACGGCTGGCGGCCCAGCTCCGCCCGGGCGACACGCTCACCTTTGAGCCCACGACGCGTGAGGAAGCCTCCGCGAGTTGGCACGCCCTGCACCGTCTCGTCACCGCCACATCTGAAGGGATCGCCGCCCGCTGGCCCCTCCGCCTCGCCACCATGCCCAACACGCGCACACCGCGGCCTGCCCCCACGACGCATCGCAGCATCGACCTCAACTGTGATGTGGGCGAATCGGCGGGCCACGACGACGAGCTCATCCCGCTGGTTTCGTCCGTCAACATCGCCTGCGGTGGTCATGCCGGAGACGCGGCGAGCATGGCCGCTGCGGTGCACCTCGCTCGAGCCCATGGCGTGGCGATCGGCGCTCACCCAGGCCATCCCGATCGTGAGTACTTCGGCCGCCGACAGCTGCCCATCACTTCAGCCGAGGCAGCGGCGGTGGTCTGCAAACAGGTGGCGGATCTGGCGGCCATCATTGGCCACCCGCCAGGACACGTGAAACTTCATGGCGGGCTCTACCACCAAGTCGCTTACGACCCCACGCTTGCCGAAACGGTTGTCCGAGCGCTGGCAGGCATGTGGCCTGGCATCCGCATCATCCTTCCCGCGGGAAGTCCGGCCGTCGATATCGCCAAAAGGCATGGTCTGCACGTGTCGCGGGAAGGGTTCCTCGATCGCGGCTACACCGACACCGGCCGGCTGGTCGACCGCAGTGAACCGGGCAGCGTGCTCACGAAGGCGGCCGACGTGAGCATGCGGGCGGTGCGTTTGGTCCGCGATGGTGTGGTGGTTTCGCAGGGAGGATGCGACCTTCCGCTCATCGCAGACACGCTCTGCCTGCATGGCGACGGCCCTGCCGCCGTCTCATTGCTCCGGGCCGTGCGAGCCGCGTTCGCACAGGCTGGCATCCACGTCACGTCTCATGCCGCACGAGTCGCCAGCAGTGATGGATCCGCTGATTGCGAAAATCCTCTGGGACCGTCCGCTTCGTGATCTCACGAATGGTGTAATGGCTCGCCAGCAGATCATCGTGCAGGCGAAACCGCCGCGAGTTGTTGGAGAAATAGACAACGCCGCCGGGTACCATCCGCTCCGCAAGCTCTCCAAGCAGAGCCGCATGGTCTTCCTGCACGTCCCACGGCAGCGGGCTCTTTGCCGATCGCGAGAACGTCGGTGGGTCCACAACCGCCAGCTCAAACTGTGGCCCGCGCCAGTCGGCCAGAAACCGACGAGCCTCACTGCGAGCAAGCCGGTGCCGCGTGTGGTTATCACAGCGGTTGAGATGGAGGTTGCGGCGAGTCCAATCAAGATACGTGTTGGAAAGGTCAACGCTGACGGTTTCTGACGCTCCAGCCGCAGCCGCAGCCACCGTGAAGCTGCCCGTGTAGCAGAACAGGTTCAGAAAGCGACGTCCTCGGGCCTCGTCGGCCACCAGTTTGCGGGTCGTGCGGTGATCGAGAAACAGTCCCGTGTCGAGATAGTCCGAAAGATTCACTTCGAAGGTGATATCACCCTCGCGGACGTTGAGCGTGGTGCCTCGCTCGTCAAACTTCTCGTACTGCCCACCATGCCGCTGCCGTCGCCGCATTTTGAGAAAAGCCTGTGCGGGAGGCACGCCAAGTTCGGCACTGGCCGCGTCCATAATCTGCGCGAGCCACACGTCATGCTCGATCTCGGTACGCTCGTGCGGGCGGTCGTATTCGGCCGCATGCAACCAGCCGGCATACCAGTCGATGGCAAGCGGGATCTCCGGAATGTCACGATCGTAGAGACGGAAGGCTTCGATGCCTTGCCGACGCGCCCACTTCGAAAGGTGTCGAAAACGCTTCGCGAGCCGACGGCGAAAATCACCAATCTGATCATCAACCGTGCGGCCGCCTCTCCCAGGACCGACGGCCACCTTCACGGTTTCCTCTGTGTCAGCTGCGTCAGCTGCGACCGTTTCCAAGACGGGCCGTTCACGGCGACGGATATCGGCCACGAGCAGCCGGCAGTCGATGGGGCCGTTCTTCAGAGGCATGCGGAGACGGGGCTTGAGCCCGAACTGTTTTGCGGCCGGGGTATCAGGAGCGAGCACCGCGGCCTGCCAGCCCCCAAATCTGGCAAAGAGCCAGTCGGCAAGGCGGCGAAAGATCACTCCTTCGCGGGCAGTAGGCAACCGCTCGCCATAGGGCGGGTTGGTGACCACCAACCCTGAGTCGGCCGGCGGCGTCACGCGATCAAAGGCTTGCGTGGAAAACGTCACCCAATCCGCCACACCTGCTCGCCTCGCGTTGGCTTCGGCCACCCCCTTCATCGATGGATCGAGATCACTCCCCTGCAACACACAAGCAGGCTGTCGAATTCTCTGCTCCAAATCGGCAACAAGCCGGCTCGCCAGCCCACGGTCACAGTCACGAAATCGCAAGAAGCCGTGATCACCACGACGGGCGCGGGCGAGCCCCGGCGCTATTCCTGCGGCAGCCTGCGCGGCCTCGATCACGAAAGTGCCTGAGCCGCACATTGGATCGACCAGCGCCTGCGGAAAAGCGGTCGAGATCGCTGCCGTGGAAGGCCACCCCGCGATGGCGAGAATACCCGCCCCCAGCACTTCCGAGAGCGGCGCCTCGCCGGTGCTCGGTCGCCATCCGCGCTGGTGGAGCGACCGACCGGAGCAGTCTCGAAAGAGCGTGGCTGTGCTGCCTGCCAGGTGCAGGGCGTAGCGATGGGTGGCACCGCGAAGTTGCACGTTGGGCCGCCAACCTCCCTGATCCCGCAGCCGATCAACGATCGCATCTTTGACCAACTGCGCCGCGTAGAGTGAGTGATTGAGGAAGGTGTCGTGTACCACAGCGTCGATGCGGAGCGTGTTGCCAGACGTGAGTTGCTCACCCCAGTCGATCGACGCCACGGCTTGGTAGAGCGCGTCTTCGCTGGTCACGGCGAAGCGGCCCAACGGCTCCAGCACACGAATCGCTGTGCGGCACTCAAGCACCCCCCGGTAAAGAGTCTCGGTGGTACCAGAAAACTCGACAGTCCTGCGGCCGATGGTGAGGTCACTGGCGCCCACTGCCTCCAACTCGGCAGCGAGCACGCGTTCAAGGCCCCCGAGGGTCCGCGCGGTCAGCCGAGGCGGCTCGTCGGGCGAGGGGAGCGGTAGAGGCGAAACAGGATCAGCGAAAGCCATACCGCACCAGTTTGTTGAGTTCGATCACCGTCACAGGAATCAAAGCCAGGCCAAGGATCTTCGGCCACGCGGACGTCAGATCATCAGCCACACCAAACACGCTCCTAAAGACCGGCACGGTGCTCACCATCACCTGCAACGACGCCGAAAGCACGATCGCAACAATCAGTGTGGGATTTGCAAAGAAGCCGCGGGCCGGAGCGATCGCCCTATCACTGCGACAGCCGATTGCGAAAAACAACTGAGCGAAGGCGGCCACGCAAAAGGTCACGGAGCGAGCAGACACGGTCCGCTCTGGATCTCCGCGGTATTCCATCCAGTAGGCTGCCACGCAGACCGAGGCGATCAACACACCGTGTGCCAGGATCAGGAATCCTCGCTCACGGGTGATCACCGACTCCCTCGGTGGGCGAGGGGCGCGGTGCATGATGTCCGGCTCCGCGGGCTCCATCCCCAGGGCCAGAGCTGGAAGGCCGTCAGTCACCAGATTGATCCACAGAATCTGGATCGCCAGGAGCGGCACGGGCCACCCTGCGGCTGCGGCCACAAACATCAAGAGCACCTCCCCGGCGTTACACGAGAGGAGGTAGTGGATGAACTTCTGGATGTTGTCGTAGATCCCACGACCTTCCTCGACCGCACTGACGATCGAGGCGAAATTGTCGTCGGTCAGCACCATATCGCTCGACTCTTTCGTCACATCGGTGCCGGTAATCCCCATCGCGATGCCGATATCAGCTGCCTTCACGGCGGGGGCGTCGTTCACGCCGTCTCCGGTCATCGCCACCACATCGCCGCGCCGCTTCCAGGCGTTGACCACACGGAGCTTGTGTTCCGCAGAGACCCTCGCGTAGACGGAAATCGAATCGACGCGATCAGCCAGATCGTCGTCTGAGAGTTGGTCAAGTGCCTCGCCAGTGACAACCGTGTCTACGGCATCAGTCTGGTCGCCATCGAGCATCTGCAGTTCGCGAGCGATCGCTTGAGCCGTGCCTGGATGGTCGCCCGTGATCATCACCGGCCGAATGCCCGCCGTACGGCAGGTTGCCATCGCCATCCGCACCTCGTCACGAGGTGGATCGATCATCCCCACGAGCCCCACGAACACGAGATCCCGCTCCGCATCATCGCCAGCAACGCCGACCGCATGCTCACGAGAGGCAAACGCGAGCACCCTTAAGGCATGCGACGCCATCCGTGCATTCGCATCACGAATCTCTGCACGCCGTTGATCGCTCAACGGCACCACCGCTCCATCACGCCGCTCCGCGACGCACTTCTGCAGGAGCACTTCCGGTGCCCCTTTGGTGTACATCACGGGACCGTGTTCTCCGTGAATGACCACCGACATTGTTTTGCGCTCGGAGTCGAAAGGAATCTCGAAGACGATCTTGCCGCGACTGCTGGGGTCGATGCCGGCCTTCATCGCCACTGAGATCAGAGCCCCTTCGGTGGGATCGCCGACCACCTCCCAGGCATCCCCGTCATGTCGGGGCGACACTTTTGCGTTGTTACACCAGGCGGCAATTCTCAGCAGGTGGCTGACATCGGCATCCGCTTTGACATTGACGACCTCCCCATCTTCGCCACCAAGCGAGAAGTGCCCGTGGGGGGCGTAACCGGAGCCCGACACGTGGAGCCGCCCTCCGGCGGTTTCAATCTCACGAACGGTCATCTCGTTGCGGGTCAGAGTGCCGGTCTTGTCGGAGCAAATCACCGTCACGCTCCCGAGCGTTTCCACGCTCGGCAATTTCCGCACCAATGCATTGCGGGCCACCATCCGCTGAAGACCGATGGCCAACACCAGGGTGACCACCGCGGGCAACCCTTCCGGCACAGCGGCCACCGCGAGACTGGCCGAGAGCAGGAGCAACTCAAAGAAGTTCTGCTCGCCCCGCCATGCCTCAATGCTAAAGATGACCGCCACTATCGCCAGGCAGACCACGATCAGGATCCGCCCGAGTTCTCCCAACCGACGCTGCAAGGGCGTGGTCTCCGGATGCCACCGGGCAAGCATGCCGGCGATGTGCCCCAGTTCGGTCTGCATGCCCGTGCCCACGATCACCCCTGTCGCGTGCCCAGCCGACACGACCGTACCGGAGTAGACCATCGTGCGGCGGTCCCCCAGCGGCGTTGTTTCGGCCAGCAACGCGTGGGCATCTTTCTCGGTCGGCACACTTTCCCCGGTCAACGCCGCCTCTTCCACACGGAGGCTATACGCCTCCAGCAGCCTGGCGTCAGCGGGCACGTTGTCACCCGCTTCGAGTTCGATGACATCCCCGGGCACGAGCTCCGCAGCAGGCACCCCGATCAACTGACCACCACGGAGCACCTTGGCGAGTGGCGCTGAAAGCTTTTGCAGCGAGGCGAGCGCGCGTTCCGCCCGAGCCTCTTGCACATACCCGATCACGCTATTCACGCTCACGATCGCCAGGATGGCGGCTGTGTCGACCCACTCGCCGAGCACACCGGAGATGATGGCGGCCACGATCAAGATCCAGACCACGAGATCTTGAAACTGGGCCACGAGCCGCTTCCACGCCGGCACCGGAGGCTCTTCGGCGAGTGTGTTGGACCCTACATCAACGCGGCGGCGGCTGGCCTCTTCAGCGGACAGGCCCTCGGAAGCAGACACGTGGTGTCGTCTAAGAACCTCTTCTGCAGAGAGCCCGTGCCAAATCGGTCGACCGTCTCGCTGCAGTTGCTCACTCACCGCGGGTTCAACTCCCTCGCATGGGCCAGGTTCGATGCCATCCTGTTGCAGTATCGGACCTCCGGTTACGAAAGTCGAAACACCATCAGAAATGCTCCCCCGAGCACCAGCAGCATGAGCACCGCATCTGGCTCAACGATCCGCCTCCGCCGCTCCAACGAATAGAGTTGACCGAGCACAGCGATGACTGTCGCCAGGATCACAGCAAACGCCGAAGCGGCATGGGCGGGATTGGCTGCGGTGAAGAGTGGACCATCGTGCATCGCATCAAGGGGAGCGAAGAGCAACATGTTGAAGGCGTTACTCCCGAAAACATTCCCCACCACGAGATCAAAAGCCCCCACGCGAATCGCCGTGATGCTTGCGACGAGTTCGGGGAGGGACGTGGCCAGAGCCACGAGCGTGGTGCCCACAAACGTACGACCAAGCCCAGAGCGATCGGCCAGCTCGCCAGCGGTCTCCGC
>JBMTLP010000055.1:0-11483 GCA_049433245.1 Pirellulales bacterium | reverse complement strand
GGGGCGAGGGGGTGGCTTGGCTGGTGCCCTGGGCGGCATGGGAGGTCAGAGTGCCTTTGGTGCCAAAGCTGGAGACGTGTTCACCAAGATCACGATCGGCGTGGCGGGCTTTTGGATTCTGCTGTGCATCGTGTCGGTGAACGTGCTGGGCCGGCAGCAGTCGCTGCTGAGCGGGGATCTTGGCGGATCGGCTCCGATCTCGATGGACGCAACGCTTGATGGCGACGAGGGCCTCTCAGACACCGATGCAGGTGCCGACGCCGCTGCTGAAGGCGAATCCGCTGTCCCGGGGGACTCGGGCTCATCAACTGAGCCCGCCGCTTCAGCGGAGGCTGAGGCTGGTGAGGCGTCGGCGCCCACCGCACCGGCCGAGAGCGATGAAACGCCCGCTCCTGCTGGCGAGTGAGATCCTTGGGGAAGCCTGTCGACCACTGAGGAAACGCATGGCAACGAGCATGAGCGGCTGCGGTGAGGCGACGTGCACGCGCGAGGGCACGACCTGCCGGGCTGAGGTGCGAACTGTCAACAATCGCTTCTTCAAACTGACAACACGGTCGCGTGAGGGGCTCGCAATGTTTGAGCCCCGCATTGAGGCTGTCTTTCGGCAGAAGATTAGCCGCGGCAGCGTGCACGTCTCGATCGACCTCTCGGGCCGCAACGCTCCGGGGCGTCGGCAACTCGACAGCGAGCAACTCGACAGCTATTTCGTTGATCTCGTGGCTTTTTCCCAGGCGCGAGGGCTTGAGTCTCCGTCCTCGGCAGCTCCGCTGCTCTCGCTACCTGGAGTGGTCGTGGAGCAACGCGCGGATGCCGCCGCTCTCGAGCGGCACTGGCCGCTGATTGAAGCCGCGCTGGTTGATGCGGTCGCCAACTTGCAGTCGATGCGAGCCACGGAGGGGGCTGCAATGGCGGCCTCGATTCGGGGGTGGTGTGGCGAGATTCGCGAGCGTGTCTTAGCGATTCGCGAGCGCCTCCCTGAGATGCTCGAGGCCCACCGCCAAAAACTGCGGGACCGGCTAACGCGGGCGTTGGACGCGCAGCTGGAGTCGATTCCCTCAGCGGATCTTGCCCGAGAGATGGCGATCGTGGCCGATCGCACCGATATCGCGGAAGAACTTGTGCGACTCACCAGCCACCTTGAGCAGGTGGAACGCCTGCTCGAAGAGGAGAGTCCGGGCCGCTCGCTCGACTTTCTCGCTCAGGAGTTGGCTCGCGAAGTGAACACAATCGCCTCGAAGTCGGCGGACGTCGTGGTCTCGCAGACCGCCGTCGACCTCAAATCGACGGTCGAGCAGATCCGGGAACTCGTGCAGAATATTGAATGACAGCCTCGACCTCGATGATGAGAATCGAGAACGGCAGCAGGGAACAGATGTGCAGTAGTCAGGGCAGCCTTGTGGTGATTTCAGGGCCTTCAGGCGTGGGCAAGACCACGATCCTGAAGATGCTCTTGGACCGTCTGCCGGCTCTCGTCCCCAGCATCTCGGCGACCACGCGACCACCGCGAGCGGGTGAGCAGGACGGGGTTGATTACCATTTCTTGGCCGCGGAGGAGTTCGCCCAACGTCGCGAACGCGGGGAGTTTCTCGAGTGTTGTAGGGTTTACGGTCGCGATTCGTGGTACGGCACCCTCGTCGACGAGGTGGCGCCCCGCCTCGCTGACGGCAGGTGGGTAGTGTTGGAGATCGACGTGGAGGGTACACTCTCGGTTCTCGAGCGTTATCCAGCAGCCGTCACCATTTTCGTTGAGCCATCTCGGCCCGAGCAACTCGACGAAAGGCTGTCGCGGCGTGGAACGGAGTCGGCTGAGGCGATCGAGCGGAGGCTTGAAGTGGCCCGACGCGAACTCGGTCAGGCTCATCTGTACAAGCACCGCGTGGTGAATGAGAACGTCGACGATGCGGTGGCGAGCATTGTCAGCATTCTCTCCAACGCGGGATTTGAGTCGGAGAATGTGGAGCGTGCCGCGATGTCTGAAACCCGGCGATGCCGGTGACGACTGTCGAGGCCGCTTGTTTGGATGCACGTGCCAGCAGAGTGTTGGAAGAGTCTTTCCCTTTTTAGGATTTGGAGTTCACACGCATGATCGACGAGCTGCGCGAAGAAGAGATCGTCAACAAGGTCGGAGGCCGGTTCAAGCTTTCCACGCTGATTCAGAAGCGCATGGTGGCCCTGAATGCTGGTGGTCGGCCTCTCGTCGATATCAAGTCTGACGACAAGATGCAGATCGTGATTGAGGAGATTCGTCAGGACAAGATTTTCCTCGATACCTCCAACAACCTGCGGATTACCGGTGAGTCGCCGGAGGCTGGCGGGCCGCTCGACTTCGACGCCTCGATCCTTTAACGACGAGGCGTGCGGGTCGTCCGATACTGAGACGGCGGGAGTGGCTGTGAGCACAGACCAACTGGCGGGGCGCGAGATCGTGCTTGGCGTTGCGGGCGGCGTGGCCTCCTTCAAGGTGGCCATGCTCGCGAGCCTGCTCGCCAAGCAGTCGGCTGGCGTCACGGCGGTGCTCACCCGCTCGGCCTCGCGGTTCGTGGGTGAGGCAACGTTTGCGGCGCTCACAGGCCGCCCGGTGAAGACGCGGCTGTTTGAGCCACAGGTCCATCCGCTCGGTGGTCACATCGAACTCGTGGCCAAAGCGGATCTCGTTGTGGTGGCCCCAGCCACAGCCGACATCCTGGCCAAGGCCGCGTGCGGGCTTGCCGACGACCTCCTTTCCACCCTGCTGCTCGCGGCCGAATGTCCCGTCGTTTTTGCACCGGCAATGAACGCCGCGATGTGGCAGAAACCAGCGGTGCAGCGAAACGTGCGGCAACTGCTCGAGGATGGGGCTGGCATCATCGAGCCAGGGAGCGGCTGGTTGGCCTGCCGTCGCGACGGCGCGGGCCGAATGGCCGAGCCCGACACCATCCTGGCGGTGATCACGGACGTGATGGCTGGTCGAGGCCTGCCGCGGCCGGCGGCTGACTGAAGAGTTTTTGCGGCTGCGGCACTGTGGCACGAAAGTCAGATGGCGCACATCCTGATCACCAGTGGCCCCACGCGGGCATACCTTGACGATGTTCGCTTCCTGACCAACGGTTCAAGTGGCCAGATGGGGGCGGCGTTGGCTGCTGCTGCGATCGCGGCCGGTCATCGGGTGAGCGTGGTAAGTGGCCCAGTGGCGATCGCCTATCCCGATCAGGCCGACGTGACCCGGGTCACGACCACGCAAGAGATGTTGGAGGCCAGTCTCGCCCTGCTGCCGCATGTTGACGGCGTGATCGCTGCCGCTGCTCCATGCGACTTCGAGCCTGCCACACGGCAGACAGGAAAAATCGCTCGGCAAGGGCGCGGTCTCACGCTGCGGCTCAAGCCCACGGTCGACATCGTGGCCACTCTCGTGGAGCAGGTTGCAGCACGCCCCGGCCGTCGGCGGTGGTTTGTCGCCTTTGCGCTGGAAGTAGGGGCAGACCATGACCGGGCGATCGCGAAGCTTCGCCGAAAACGTTGTGACCTGATCGTGGTCAACGATCTCCCCGCGATCGAGGCGTCGCGGACAGCGGTCTGTGTGCTTGATCACGAGGGAGAAGTTGCCGTTGCTTCAGGCACGAAAGGGGCCGTCGCTCGGAAACTTCTCAAGGCGATCGGGCGGTTGCTGATCAAGGCGCCGGGCGAGCCCCGCGGTGGGCAACTGAAGCGTTCCGCCGTGCGTCGGCGGTGAAGCGGCTGCACGTGAGACGGACGGAGGCCGATGCCTCAAAACTCCGCGTCCATCCGGGCGCAAACCCTTATGATGTCGCGTCAGGCCAGCGCCCCAGAGGCGGAAACGAAGGAGCAGAAACGAGATGATAGATGTGGCGGTACTCGGGGCGACGGGCTACACGGCCTTGGAACTGATCAAGATCCTTCTGCGGCATCCCGAGGCGAACGTGGTGGTGGCGACCAGCCGTCAAGACGGACAGCCACCAATCTCCACCGTCCACCCCTCGCTCGTGAGCCGACTTGAGATTCCGCTTGAGGATCTCACGCCTCAGGAGGTTGCGGCACGGGCGAGCTGCGTGTTTAGCTGCCTGCCCCACACCGCATCGGCGTCGGTCATCCCGCCCCTGCTAGAGGCCGGGGCTACTGTCATCGACTTTAGCGCCGACTACCGCCTCGATGACGCAGCCACCTACCTCGAGTGGTACGGACACGAGCACTGCGACGCCTCGCGGCTTGGCCACGTAGCCTATGGCCTGCCAGAACTCTTCCGGCCGCTCGTGGCGAAGGCGAAGCTCGTAGCGAATCCAGGTTGCTACTCAACCTCGGCCATCCTGCCGCTGGCACCGCTGGCGAAGGCTGGCCTGATTGAGATGGCCGACATCATCATCGACTCGAAGAGCGGAGTCAGTGGAGCTGGCCGATCGCCCAAACTGATGACGCACTTCCCCGAGTGCAACGAGAGCCTCTCGGCCTACAACGTCGGACGGCATCGCCACACGCCAGAGATCGAGCAGATCATCGCGCGGCATGCCGGGTCGCGACCAGAAGTGATTTTCACGCCACAACTCGCACCGATGGATCGGGGCATCCTCTCCACGATCTATGCCCGGCCCACGCGGTCGATCACCGAGGCGGAAGTCGCGTCTGTCCTCCGGGAGGCCTACAGCGGCGAGCGGTTTGTGCGGGTCGTCGATCACCTTCCTGCCACCAAAGACACGGTCGACACCAACTTCTGCGACATCACGGTGCGGATCGTTCGCGGACGCATCCTTCTGATCAGCTGTCTCGACAACCTCGTCAAGGGAGCCGCGGGAGCCGCTGTGCAAAACTTCAACTGCGTCTACGGGCTTCCGGAGACAACGGGCTTGCTCTGAGTTGGTCTCGAGGTGCATCGTGTGCACCCATCGAGTCGTTTTGCTTTCCGTGATGTCCCCCGTTTCGGGCCACTCTCTCCCCTGCCCACGCCTGGTTTCACACTGCCATGCCGATCGCTGAGACCCCACTTCAACTTCCTGTGCCTCACCTGCCGACGGGCTTTCGCGCTGCTGGCGTTCATGCGGGCTTGAAACGAAATCCCACCCGGGAAGACGTATCACTGTTTGTGTCGACGCTGCCCGCCACGGCCGCAGGTGTTTACACCACCAACCTCGTCTACGCCGCCCCCGTTGCGTACGACCGGGCGCGAACGCCGGGCGAAGGCTTTCGGGCTGTGGTGGTCAATTCCGGCAACGCGAATGCGTGTACGGGAACGCGAGGGCTCGAGGATGCTGAGGCCATGGCGGCCGCAGCAGCGGAGCAACTAGGAGTGCGGGCATCCGAAGTGCTTGTGCTCTCAACCGGTGTGATCGGCGAGTTTCTGCCGATGCCGGTCCTCACCGCAGGGATCACGAAGGCCGCCGCCTCGCTTGGCCATGAGCAGCAGTCGCTGATCACCGCCGCTCGAGGAATGATGACCACTGACACCCGACCAAAGTTGTATGGGCGGCAGTTTACGGCGGGGGGGCGGGCGATCTCCATCACCGGCGTAGCCAAAGGTGCCGCCATGGTGGGGCCGCGGATGGCCACCATGCTGGGAGTAATCCTTACGGATGCACCGCTCGCATCGGATGACGCGCAGCGGTTGCTCGGCTCGGCCTGCGAACAGTCGTTTAACTGCGTCAGCGTCGACGGTCACACAAGCACAAACGACACCGTTTTGCTGCTGGCCAACGGCGCGGTGGGGGGGCCCTGCTTGGAGGGTGGCGACCTGGAAGAGTTTGGCCGGCTGCTCGAGGAAACCTGTCGCACGCTCGCTCGCGAAATTGCCGACGACGGGGAAGGCGCCACACACGTGATCCGGATTGAGGTCACCGGCAGCCGAAGTCGCGATGAGGCGAGGACGATCGCTCGAGCTGTGGCCGACAGCCCCCTTGTGAAGACCGCCGTGTCGGGGGCCGATCCAAACTGGGGGCGGATCGTGTCGGCGGCTGGGTATGCCGGCGTCGCCTTCGATGCCAACCAACTCACGCTCCACGTGAATGGCACGCTCCTTTTCACTGCGGGAGCGCCGGTTGAATGCGATGAAATGGCCGTTTCAGATTCGATTCGCGGAAACCGCGAGACGGAAATCCGGCTCTCCGTGGGGGATGGGCCGGGAGAGATTACCTTCTATTCCAGCGACCTCACTGCCGAATACGTTCATCTCAACGCCGATTATCGCACCTGAGCCACCGTTCGCCGGTCGCCCTGCAGGTTGTGAAGCGGGTTGACGAAGAATGGGTAGAATGCTCCTCTGCGTCTCTCACAGCCGGTGGGCGAGTGCCGGCCGGCGGCTTGTCACGAGAAATCCCCATGTCCTGCACCACAGCCTTCTCCTCTCGATCGCGCGTTCGCTGCGAGAGGACTGTCTTCCCCTTTTCGACGTCAGGTCACCCGCTCGTTATGCCCAGAGCAAGTTCTGGAGACGACGACGACGAGAGCGATGACGACACCCCGCTCGATGATCCACTGGAGGATGATGAGAGCGACTTCGAAGATTTTGACGACGACTTCGACGACGACTTCGAGGAGGAAGCGGACGATCCTGATTGGGATCATCCCGATGAAGAAACGCCGGAAATGCCTCCTGGAAAAAAGAAGTAATGCCGGTGCAGTGACGTCAGAGGAATGATTTCCGGCACCTGTCGAGGTGCCTTCCCGAGAGCCGACGGATCGACATGTTGCATCTCCACGATCAGATCGAAGAAGCGTGCCAGGCGATCAGCAGTCGTTGGCCGCACCAACCCAGGGTGGGCATCATCCTCGGGAGCGGCCTTGGCGGTATCGCCGAGCAGGTGACCGATGCGGTGGTGATCCCCTATGAAGACATCCCCCATTTCGCCAAGTCCACCGCACAGGGGCACGCGGGGCGACTTGTCTGTGGGATGCTCGAAGGGGTGCCCGTGATCGTCCTTGAGGGACGGATGCACGCCTACGAGGGGTATCCTCTCTCGCAGATCACGCTGCCGGTGCGTGTGCTCAAGCGGTTAGGTGGTTCGACGCTCGTGGTGACGAACGCCTGTGGCGGGATGAACCCGCACTACGCAGCGGGCGACGTGATGGTGATCGATGACCACATCAACTTGATGAACGACAACCCCTTGGTGGGGATCAACGATGACCGGCTGGGGCCGCGGTTCCCCGACATGTCAGCCCCGTACACGCCAGAACTGATCGATCGAGCTCTTGGAGTCGCCAGGCGGGAAGACTTTGTGGCGCACCGCGGTACCTATGTAGCGGTCACCGGACCCAATCTGGAGACGCGGGCGGAGTATCGCTTTTTACGAACGATTGGTGCCGATGTGGTGGGCATGTCGACGGTGCCAGAAGTGATCGTGGCGGTGCACGCAGGGCTTAAGGTGCTTGGACTCTCGGTCGTGACCGACATGTGCCTGCCGGATGCCTTGGAGGTGGCGGTGGTCGAGAAGATTCTCGCGGTCGCTCGGTCGGCTGAACCAAAACTGCGAGCGATCATCACTGCGGTGGTCCGTGATGCTGCTGGTCCGGAGCTGTAAGAGACGCGATGTTCGAACCGGTTCGCGGCAAGCCCGACTTTCCTGCTCTTGAGGCGTCGATCGCCGACCTGTGGCGGAAAGCGGAGATCCCTGAAAAATCTCTCGCTCAGCGGGAAGGCAGTCCGTCGTTCGTGTTTTACGAAGGGCCGCCGACAGCCAACGGCATGCCGCACCCAGGCCACTGCCTGACCCGCACGATCAAGGACATCTATCCGCGATACCGCACGATGCGTGGGCAGTTCTGCCGTCGCAAAGCCGGTTGGGACACGCATGGTTTGCCGGTGGAGGTCGAAGTCTGCAAAGAACTTGGCATCCACTCAAAGGAAGAGATCGAAGCCTTTGGTGTTGAGCCCTTCATCCATCGCTGTCAGCAGAGTGTCTGGCGGTACATGAAGGAGTGGGAGGCTCTCACTGAGCGGATCGGCTTCTGGATTGATCTTTCCGAAGCGTATGTGACCTATCACCGCTCCTACGTGGAGAGTGTGTGGTGGGCCCTGGCCGAGCTCTTCGATCGCGGCCTGCTCTACCGTGGCCACAAGATCGTGTGGTGGTGGGCGCAGGGAGGCACCGCGCTCTCCTCAGGCGAGGTTGGGCAGGGCTATCGCGAAGTAGCCGACCCCAGCGTGTTCGTCGCCTTTCCACTGTTGGATGAGCGTGGTGAGCCGACGAACCGCAGCCTGGTGGCGTGGACGACCACTCCCTGGACGTTGCCGGCTAATCAGTTTGCTGCAGTCCGAGCCGACCTCGACTACGTGGTGCTGCGATCCGCCGAAACGGGGCGGGAATACGTGGTAGCCGAGGCGCTGGCGGCAACGCTCATGGACCGACTCGGCAAGGATGCCTCGGCAAGCGTGTCGTCCGACCTGAAAGCCGTCGAGCATCTTCAAGGCAGTGCCCTCATTGGGGCCAACTACCTGCCTCCTTTTGACACGTTTCGGCCGGCCGGTCCTCCCACGCACGCGGACCTCCGCGAGGGTGGTCGCGAGTCCGTCGCCTGGCGGGTGGTTGCCGCTGACTTCGTGACCACCGATGCCGGCACGGGCATCGTGCACGTGGCTCCTGCGTTCGGTGAGGTCGACTTCGGCGTGTTGGTTGCTGAGCAGACGCGGTTTGCCGAAGGGGCAGGCCCGGCCTTGCTCAATCCCGTCGCCCCAGACGGTCGTTTTACCGATGCGTTCCCGATGGGGGCGGGCCGGTTTGTCAAAGATTGCGATCGCGATATTGCCCGCGATCTTCGAAATCGAGGACTGCTCGTGCATCAGGAGCAGTACCTGCACGACTACCCATTCTGCTGGCGAGCCGACAACGACCCGTTGATTCAGTATCCCCGCGAAAGTTGGTTTATCCGCACGAGCAACTTCCGCGAGGAGATGCTCGCCAACAACGCCGAAGTCACCTGGCTCCCCGAGCACATTCGCGACGGTCGCTTTGGCAACTTTCTTGAAACGAACGTCGATTGGGCTCTCTCACGCGAGCGTTACTGGGGCACGCCCCTGCCGATCTGGGTGTGTGAATCGACAGGCAGGTCGGAAGCGGTGGCTTCCTATGATGAGCTGCTCGCCAAGCCGGGCGCTGCTGGCATGGAGGTGTTTGAGCAGGCGAAGCAAGACAAACCAGACCTGTCTGACGCCCTGCGGGTGCATAAGCCGTACATCGATTTCATCAACTACGACTCCACCTTCGCAGACGGCAGCCGCATGCGGCGGGTGCCTGAGTTGATCGACTGCTTGTTTGACTCCGGGGCGATGCCGTTTGCTCAGTGGGGCTGGCCGCATCAAGGGCACGACGACTTTGCCTCGCAGTTTCCCGCCGACTTCATCTCCGAGGCCATCGACCAAACCCGTGGCTGGTTCTACAGCCAACTCGCCACGAGCACACTCCTGTTTGGAAGTCGGGGCACGACGGAGATGGTTCGCCCGCTGCCGGAAGGGGCTGCCCGTCCCGCTGCCCGAGCCCCGCACCCGTTTCGCACCTGCATCGTGCTTGGACACATGCTCGGTGAAGACGGACAGAAGATGAGCAAGAGCCGTCGCAACTACAAGGAGCCGGCGGCCATCTTCGACGCGTATGGCGCCGATGCACTGCGGTGGTACTTCCTTGCCGGGCAGCCTCCCTGGACGAGCATTCGATACAACGAGCGGGCGATTCGCGAGAGCGTGCCGGAGTTTCTCCTGCGGTTGTGGAACGTGTACTCGTTCTTCGTGATCTATGCCCGCATTGATGGGTTTGATCCGGGGCAGTTGATCGAACAGCCCGGTACGCTGGATCACGCATCGCTTGCAGCGGCGAGAGGCTTCCGCCCTGCGACCGAGAGGAGCGAACTCGACCGTTGGATGCTCTCGGAGTTGCACGACACTGCGGCGACTGTCGTTGAGCAACTCGACAGATTCGATCACTTTGCCGCTGCCGGGCGGCTGCACAGCCTCGTTGATGCCGTGAGCAACTGGTTCGTGCGTCGCAGCCGCAGTCGGTTCTGGGCATCCGGCAAGGCCGATGCAGACGCCGCGGCATCAGCCGACAAACTCGATGCCTACTGGACGCTCTACGAGTGTTTGATCGAGGTCTGTCGTCTGTCAGCGCCGTTTGTACCGTTTGTCACCGAGGCTATTTGGCAGAACCTGGCGGTGGTGCCCTTCGGCGACAGGGTGGCAGAGAGCGTTCACCTCTGTGACTATCCCACGGGTCGGCCAGAACTCGTGGATGCCGATCTCGCTCGCCGTATGGCGATCGTCCGCGACATCGCGTCGCTCGGCCGAGCCGCACGGGCCTCTGCCAAACTCAAGGTCCGGCAGCCGCTGGCCAAGGTGGAGGTGATCCTCGCAGACGGCACACCTGAAGCAGACGCTGAATGGCTCGCGTCGCACGCCTCGATCGTGTGCGATGAACTCAACGTGAAGTCCTGCGAGGTTTGCCAGGACCCGCAGCGGTATATCACGCGCAGCGTTCAAGCGGATCTCAAGAAACTCGGGCCGAGGTTGGGGAAGAGCCTTCCCCAGGTCCGCGACGCGCTGGCTCGTGCCGATGCTGCCACCGTTCTCGCCGAGGTGTCGACTACGGGAAGCGTGTCGGTGGCTCTGCCCAGTGGCGACACCGTCAGCATCACACGCGACGAGTTGATTGTGCGGACCACAGCCAAGCCTGGCTGGGCTGCAGCAGAGAGCGAGCGGGCTGTGGTCGTGATCTCGTCAGAGCTCACCGACGACCTGATCGCTGAAGGGCTCGTGCGTGAAGTGGTGCACGCGGTGCAGTCGAAGCGAAAAGATCTCGATATGGAGTTCACCGACCGGATCGAGATTGGCTTCGTGACCGATGCCGAGACGTTGCGGACGGCGCTCGAGCGGCACCTCGAGTATGTCGCTGCGGAGACGCTGGCGAGTTCCGCGTCTTTTGTCGAGTTGGCCGACGCCTCGCGCGACGACCTCACGGTGGATGGGCACAACCTCTCGATCACGATTCGGCGTGCAGGAGCTGCAACGTGAGCGGTGTGCACGCGGCACTGCGATTGGCTGTGTTTGTGTCGGGCAGCGGCCGGACGCTCGAGAATCTGCTTGAGAAGATTGCGGCGGGGAATCTCGAAGCCGAGGTGGTGCTCGTCGTCTCCAGCCGCGAGGACGTGCGGGGAACGGCGATCGCCCGCCGGGCTGGTGTGCCGACAATCGTGCTCAACCCTCGCCACAGCAGCGTGGAACAGGTGAGTGCGCAGGCCTTTGCCGCCTGCCGGGAGCGAGGGGCTGATCTCGTGGTCTTGGGTGGCTACCTGCACTTGCTGGAGATACCAGCCGACTTCGCTGGTCGCGTTGTGAACATTCATCCGTCGCTCCTGCCCGCCTTTGGTGGCAAGGGGTATCACGGGTTGGCGGTCCACCGCGCGGTGCTCGCCAGAGGATGCACCGTGTCTGGATGTACGGTGCATCTGGTGGATGAGATCTACGACAACGGCCGAGTGCTCGCTCAGGAGGCCGTGCAGGTCGTGGCGGGCGA